>JBGUTM010000134.1:0-4838 GCA_045133075.1 Alistipes sp.
CATACCCATCTTCAACGCAAAGACATTACATCCGTACTTGCCGTAGCTCTTGGTCTCGGGGTCGTAGAAGCGCGAGTGGAAGGCCTTACGGGTACACTCTGCCATTGCTCCATAACGCTGCGCATCCTCGCTCTTGCCCAGCACCTCGGCACTGCGCGACACGATGTCGGCACACATCCACAGATAGAAGGTGTGCACCACCTCCACGGGAGGATTCTGGCACGGAGCTACCCAATCGCCCAGGTTCTTCCACTTCTGCGGATCCTTGGCGTGCATCACGCCATCCGCCTCGACCCAGCGCTGCATCCACTCTACGTAACGCCTCATCGGCTCGTAGTTTTCGCAAAGGAGCTGCTCATCGCCATAGTGGCGGTAATACTCCCACGGCATAATAGCTATGGCTGCACCCCACGCAGGACCTCCGCCACAACCGGGCTGCCAGGGAGCTCCATTTGGAACGTAACCATCGGGGGTCTGTGCACCGCGGATATCGCGAATCCACTTATTATAAAAGGCTCGCGCATCGAAGTTATGCATCACCGCCACACACGCCGCCTGTCCATCGCCCGTATAGGCCGATCTCTCGCGGTGGGGGCAGTCGCTGGCCACCGAGCCGTGCATATTGTCAAGTTGGGCTCGTTGCCAAATCTTATTTATCTTGTTAAGAAGCGTATTTGAACTCTCAAAATGGCCCGTTGTTGCCACCTCGGAGTGTACATCATGCGCCTCAATCTGCTCTGCTGCAAGGCTTTCCAGACCGCGAATCTCGACCTTCGAAAATACAAACCAGGTAAATCGAGCGTGGTAGGATTCATCGCCCGAGCCCGAAGCCGTATAGCTGTTTGAGCCGTTTTTGGACTCGCTGACATACTTTATATCGACCCTCTGACCTCGTTTGAGGTTGAGGTGTTTTAGCTCCACCCATCCCGATATCTCCTCGGGGAAGGCCACTCGAATCACTCCGTCATCGCCGCGCTCGATACTCTGCGGTGCATACCTTGCAACGATACGGTCGGGAGCTCCGTTTTGCGCCACAAGCTTGCCACAGGGGGCTTTACGCTCTGCGGCCGAGAGCCACTCTCTATCATCATAGCCTACCGTAGCCCAACCCTTGTGCTCCAAACGTGCATCGTAGTGCTCACCCTCGAAGATTTGGTCGTAGATGATTGCGCTCTTTGCAGTGCGCCAACTACAATCGGTCGGTACCACCTCGCGCGAGCCATCCTTGTATAGAATCTCGATTTGACCCATTAGTCGCGGCGTACCATATCCGAGCGGTGGCCAATACTTCACAACATTATAGAATCCGTTACCCAAAATCGCTCCGATAGCATTCTTTCCCTGCCTCACCTGCGCGGTCAGGTCATAGGAGAGGTAGGGCACCAAATACTCCGCAAAAGGGTCTACAACGGCAATCTTCTGGGCGGCAAGTGTCGGACGTGCATCATAGTTGGTCTGGTTGGGAGCGAAGTAGTCATCACCGACCCTCTCACCATTGAGCCACAACTCGAAATAACCCAATCCCGTACCATAAAACCTAACACTCTTGACCGCCTTTTTGACGAAAAACTCCTTGCGCAGAAGCGGTGCCGGTGTCACCTCTTTCGAGCCCGCCACATCGTATGACTCCTCACCCTGCCAGGGAGCTCCTATCCACTCTCCACGCCATAGATCGGGATTTAATACTCCCGTATGAAACCTCATCGGGGCACTCCACGCCGAGGCTCTACCCTGCTCATCCCAGACTCTCACCTGCCACCAATAGTCGCGTTGTGAAAGTAACTCTCGGCCGGCATAGCAGATATTGAACGAGTTTTTCGAGGTTTGACGGCCACTATCCCACACGGGGGAGGATTTCAACTCCGCCACCGAGGTCGCTACCCTGATGTGATATGCACTCTGTGCAAGATTGTCATCCTTTTTGTCGGGGAGATTCACCCACGAGAATCGTGGTGTCTGCGAATCTATCAGCGAATAGGTCTGATATTCGCACTCCAATCTCTCGGGGCGGATTGTCGCAGCCGAAGCCCACATCACTACGCCGAGTGCAACAAAGAAAGATAACAACGTCTTCATAATCTTTACTTTGAAATCATTCCACGAACCACAAGGGCGAGATTTTCGAGAGCCAATGGTATATCCCACGACTCTCGGGATTCACCCACTCGGTTGGATATGGCCCTTACCTCGGCACACTCTGCACCAAACTCCTCGCAGAGGGCAAACAGCGCAGCACCCTCCATATTCTCAACCCGGGCACCATATGCCGTGGCACCACACGCCGCAACCGTATTACTACACACGGTACACAGACCCTCGGGCACGGATGTCGCTCTATATGCTCGGTCGAACTGTGCCGGCAGACCCGCCACACGCTCCTCCGCCACAGCCACAACATCCCCCTTCACGAGCCCTGAGCCATCATAGGCCCCGGCAATGCCTGCCAGCAGGAACTCACGCTCCCCATCACAGAGCAGTCGAGCCACACACGCAGCCGTCTGAGCCATACCAACGCCACAGATCACAATCTCGGCATCGGGACACAAGTCTCTCAGAGGAGCCGCCTCCAACTCTGTCGGAAAGAGAATTTTCATTACATCTCGCTATTACTTACCCACAACAGCCTCGAGTTCTGCCACCGTGATAGGAATCTTCTTGTCGCCAATAAAGCGGCAGCCATCCTCGGTAACCAGGATATCATCCTCCAGACGAATACCGCCAAAGTTGCGGTAAGCATCGAGTGCATCATAGTTCACAATACCCTTATAGAGACCCTCGGCACGTGACTTGTCGATAAGCGCAGGGATAAAGTACAATCCCGGCTCGTCACTCATCACCGTACCCGGTCTTACGCGCCAGGTTGCGCGATGTACGCAGGTTGCCGACTCCTTGGCTCTGTCGAGCAGGCCCGAAAAGTCGAAGCTGCGCTCACCCATAGCCTCGCAGTCGTGCACATCCATACCCATTCCGTGTCCCAGGCCGTGGGGCATAAACATATACATAGCTCCCGACTCGACAACATCCTCCGGCGAGCCATTCACAAGACCTACACTGCGCAGACCCTCCGCCAGGGCGAGGTATGCCGCACGATGAATCTCGCTATACATCATCCCGGGCTTTACAATCTGCGGTACGCGATCGTGTGCCGCCAGTACAATCTCGTAAATATCGCGCTGCATCGGGGTAAACTTACCACTCACCGGATAGGTTCGCGTATGATCCGAACAGTAGTTATCAACCGTCTCGCCTCCGGCATCGACCAGCAGCAGACGACCCGGCTCGAGTACACCATCGTAGTTGTGGTTATGGAGCGTCTCGCCGTGCTGCGACACAATCGAGGCGAACGATACGCCTGCACCGTAGGAGTGGGCAAAGCCCTCGATGGCACCTGCAATCTCACGCTCAACAACACCCGGGCGACACATCTTCATCGCCGTAACGTGCATAATATAGCCAATCTGGAAGGCTCGCTCCAGAGCCTCAATCTCCTCGGGACCCTTCACTTCGCGCATCTCCGCCACGGCAAACATCAAATCCACCGACTTACCATCATGCAGAGCCTTGAGGGGCATATCGAGCAGCTCCGAGAGTTGAATCTTGGTCTCACCGCGATATGGTGGCAGGTAGTGAATCGTGCGACCCTTTGCCTGCGCCGCCGATAGGTAATCCTTCAGTGCTCCGAGCGGGAGGCTCTTTGCCACACCCACCTCGGCTGCCAGCTCGGCAATCGTAGGCTGGGGGCCTGTCCAGATAATATCATCAACGGTCAAATCGTTACCAAAGAGTATCTCCTCACCCGACTCACAGTCGATAACACCCGCCAGATCGGGGTGATTCTGACCAAAGTAGTAGAGGAATGTCGAATCCTGACGGAAATGGAACGTATTGTTAGGATAGTTGCAGGGCGACTCGCCGTTACCCGGCAACAAAATGATACCCTTGCCCACCTTGCTGCGCAAAACCTCTCTGCGCGAACTATAAACTTCAGCACTAAACATACTTTATGACATTTTTATTAGTTAAAACAATTTTACGTAGCCGCCCATAGGCACCGAGATACACTGTACCCCCTTTGCGACCTTACTGCCTGCAACTCTGGAGCCATACATATCGTAATACTCCGCCTTTTTAGGCTTACCCTCCAGCGCAACCACCAGCTCCTCGGCTCCCGTGGCGTTGAGGATATAAACCGCCCTGTCGGGCACACCGGCCTTGACCACCACTCCCTCCTGATAGGCGGTGATGATTCTCTCATCTGCACTCTCTGCCTCCAGAATGGGATAATAAGCCTCGGGGTGGTACGGCCTGAACTCGCTATGCAACAGCGTCTTGCGATGCGCCTGCGAGAATTCGATCCAATGCTTCATCACCAGCAGATGACTCTCGGGAATCTCGCGCAACATAGCCGAATACTGCACCACGCCATACATTGCCGAGAGGATGTGGCGAGCCACCACCTCGGGTTTCTCATTCAGATTCCACTCCAACATATCGGCATGTACTGCTGTCGAGCCACTCGTCAGGCGCAGATTGGCTATACGTAAACGGTTGCTCTGCATATCGCCCGGGCAATCGCTTGCACGGAACATATTTCCGTATTGACGGATTGCCGGACCCACATACCTTTGTCGGAACTCTATCAGGATATCCGGCTTGATGGCCTGCAAACGCTTGACTACGCTCTTCATCAGCACATTCACCGCCTCCGAGACACTCTTAATATCGCGACCAGCGTAGTTTTGAGCCACGGCAGGGTCACTGCCGCTGATGCGGAACGAGTCGATAAAGTCCAGCTTGAAGCCATCGAGATTCCACTCACGCAGAGCACGCTCATAGAC
>JBGUTM010000135.1:0-19110 GCA_045133075.1 Alistipes sp.
TTACAGATATCCGCAAGCGAGACTACAAGGTCGACACCTCTGACCCACGAGTCGGCATACTCGGTGTAGAGGCGAGGGCGTCCGTACATACCCTTCAGATAGACGTAGCGACCGAAGTTATAGGCACCTTTCACACCCTCAATAGAGTTGTTGAATCCCAGGTTGCGATCCTCGAACGAGCGGTAGATCAATCCATTGCCATACTGGTCGAAGATATCACCCACCAGAATCTCGAAGTTCTTATCGGTCCACTGGATATACTTCGATGCCAGATAGAACTTATATCCATCAGCCAGATCATCATAGCCCTGCAACACGGGCAGGAAGGCGTTAGCCTGGATACCGGCCGAGAAGCGACCATTGGCATAATCAACCTTCATATAGTTGTTCGAGCCGAAGTGATCCTCGGGGCTCTCGCCCAACTTCTTGTCATTGACATAACCTATCGAAGTCGATTCGAAACTACCCGAGACCTGACCTGCGCCAATCTTCTTCTGCGCCACGGCCGGAGCTATGGCGAAGATGACCAAAAGTATAGTTGCTAAAAATCTCATCTTTGGCTACTTTTTCTTTTTCAGTTCGAGAATCTTTTCGAAGAGTTCCTCCTCACTACCGGGGGTGTAGCCCGAGTGCGAATAGACGATATTACCCTCGGCATCGACCACAAAGGCCTGTGGCGTGAGGGTTACGTTCATCGCACGGCGCAGAGTCTGCTTGTCATCGAACAGACATGTAAACTCCCAACCTCGCGAGGTGGCCATATTCTTTGCCGGAGCCTTCAAACGCGCATCATCGGTCGATACGGCCACAACCGTAAAGTCTGCCTCCTTGCGCCAATCCTCCAACGCATCATTGATAGCGTTGAGCTCCTGAATGCAAGGCTTGCAGGCTATCGACCAGTAAGAGATAATCATCGGCTTGCCCTTCACCAGGTCGCGCACCGAGACAATCTTACCCTCAATATCCTCCACCTTCACATTGGGCAACTGCTGTGCATAGAGTGATGTCGCACCAACAAGCAGACAGATAAGGCTTAATAACTTTTTCATATTTTTAATCTTTTGCTCCAATACGGGCGGAAGCCTTGCCCCGGAGGGGTTAAGGCTCCACGCCGCATCGTAGATAGTTCAACTATTTGAGGACTCCCTTCGCCTTGAGCTGCTGCTCGTGAGCCGCGCGGATATTCTGGAAGAACTTCTCGCTGTTGATACCCTCAACCTTTGCCTTGGTATACTTCACTGCGGGCTTATCGCCAAGAAGAGCCTTGAAGTTGGTGTGACCCTTCATATTCTTCTTGACTGCTACCGCACCATTTGCCGACTTCACGGGCGCCACGTTGCGCTGAGCTACATTCGAACGCGAAATCTCGTTGTCGATTACGGCAGTCACGGTGATCATCTCCTTGTAGCCGCGGGTCAAAACGATGTTACCAGTATTGATTCCGTTCATCGGGAGCATACCATACGAAGCATTGGAGAGAATGTTCGGATAGTAGTACTGAGGTGCTGCACCCTCGCCGGCATTGTATACGAACGGCTTGATGGTAATGGTATTCTTATCCTCCGAAATCTCCACAGGCAGATTGGGCCAGGTCGAAGCGTCATCGCTGTCTGTCTCGGGAGAGATCAGAGCCTGATTGTTCGCTACATCCAATGCCACAAGGTGCAACTCTGCACCGGTCCAGTAGCTGAGCGGCGCGATGCGGTTGATATTTACCGGAACGAAGACATTGCCGTTCTTGTCAATCTGGAGATACCACTTCGGACCAAAGTCGTAGAAGAGCAGATCGGTAGTCGATGCGCTGTAACCCTCGGTAGTCACGAAGAGATCCCACGCCGACTTGTAGGTTGTCATCTCCTGCCACTCCAACTCATCGATATCAAGACCCTGACAGAGCAGACGGTTCTGGCCGCGAGTCTTCTTGTTGAATTGAGTGGTGAGCGTCTTGAACTCATCGAAGTACACCTTGGTCTGTGCCTCCGATACTCCTGCGCTTGCATAGAGGTCGATAACCTCCTGGGTGAGGGTCTCGGGTGCGGTCAGATCACCAATGGTAACCTTCGACTTAACATCCTTGGTGGTAGTAACAGTCTCGGTCACGTAGTTGCCTTCGGCATCCTCCACGTAATTGCCATCAGCATCCTGTACGTATACAGTCTCGGTCGTCGAGAGGGTTACTGTTGCGGTCCAATCACCCAAAAGATCGGTAAAGAGCGTAGACTCCACTCGCTCAGCATCGGGAATAATACCCGAACGAGCCGTTGCGTAAGCCTTCGAACCCTCAGCATCGGGATTGCTCGGACGGCCCTCGTAGTTCCAACCCTGAACAACCAAACCCGACTCGGCATCCTCTCTCGAGGGGATGGTGACGATGCAACCACTCGGCGAGTTCATCTCCTTGATCTCTGCATCGGTGAAGTATACGCCGACAGCGGTATTCATAGCCACCAGATCAGCGTAGGAGTACTCATAATCCTTGATGTAGACGTTGAAGTCACGTGCATAGTTGGCTGCATACGAAGCCTTCTCGAGCGGTGCTGTATCGGCGGATGTACACTTAACCAAGAAGCGAGCCTCGAAGGCTGACGAGGGCTCCAGGCCGGTAACCTCGATAACGGGCTCGGGAAGAGTGTAGTTCGGAATCTCGAATGAGAACTGATTGAACGACTGACGCGCGAAGTCTGCCTCCATACCGGCAGCACCCTCTTTGCCGCCCAGAGCGGTTACGAATACGTGGTAGGTACCACCCGGTTTCACACTGCCCACAAACCACTCCGAAATATCAATCGATGTGGGGCCAGCATTCGCGTAGAATGTAGCCGCAAGACCTGATGCAGCTGCGTAGTACGAAGAGGTAAACCACTGCATTCTATTCTTCTTACCCTCAAGGCACTCGAGCAGAATAGACTGATAGAGCGAGTGGTCAAGCAACGATACGCAGTAGCAGAATACACCCTCCTCGGGATTCAGGGTAATCTTACCACCCTTGGGCGAGAGTGCATTCGAACCGTCATAACCCTCCAAACCGATTTCAACCTTCGCATCCATCACATCAGGCTGCTTGGTAGTCAGCTTCAGAGTCTTATGCCACGAATCCTCGGGCCAGTAATCCTCCTCATCGGGGAGCTGAGCGCGGGTCGGAATCTGAACCGTGTTGCTCCAACCGATACCACCACCGCCGCCTGCGGCCGAATAGAGGTCGTCATAGAACTGCTCCAAAAGGAACGGAGTGCCATACCAACCCTCGCCCCAACCTACAGGGCTCTCCATCCAAGATACCTCCTGAATCGAGACGATAATAGGCTCACCGGGAGCGATGAAGTTGTAGTAAGCCTCCTCCGTACTGTCATACGGTGAGATGAAAATACGGTTTGCATCAGTGATGCGAAGCGTAGTGTCACGATGGATAAGGAATGCAGGGAAAGTGAGATCGTTCTGCTGCACGATATCGGCATCGGCATTGTAGAACATCTGCGGGTTCTTCCAATCCTTCCAACCGGGGATACTGTTCACGAACCACTTGAGCTTATTGCCACGCTGCTTAACTGCCTCGGGGAACTTAACGTGGATGTCCGCACCGTCATAGTTAAGACGGATAACAGTAACCTCCTCGGTGTAGTCTGCGGTCGAGAAATCTACCGCAACAACCTCATTGTAGAAGCCACCCTTCTTTGATGCAACCCTCGCTGCGATGTGGAGTGTGTAGTTTGTGTCATACTCCAAATCATCAAGTGCGATAGTGGTAGTCTCGCCATTAACGGGAACAACCACACCATCCTTGAAAAGAACTACTGCCATCGGAGCATCCTCTGTCGAAAACAGCAGTTGATATGCCAATTCCTTGATGCCGGTAGTAGTTACAACAATCTCGGCCGTGTTAGCTTCGGTCTTCGAGACCTCAGCAGACATCGTAGCCACAACATTCTCATCACCCTCTCCGGGGTCATTCTGACAAGCGCCAAGGCCCACCACAACAAAACTCATTGCGCAGAACATCAACGCCTTACATAAAAATTTTTTCATTGTTTGTTTATTTTTGAATAGTGAATAGTTCTCAACAACGGCGCAATGTACGATTTTTTTTTTGGGAAAATGAGAGGGTTAGAGATTTTTTTTGCAAAATTTAACATTTATAATGTTACACAACCACCTGCGGCCGCAACAAAACTTGCGGTCGAACAGCAAAAAAAGTCCCTAAAACACGATTGGAAAATTAGCGAAAAATCTCTCCGAGGAAGATGTCGGTAGCACCCTGATTCTTGAGGGTATACTCCTTCGACAGACGGCTCACCTTGCGCAGGAAGACCTCATTATCGCGCAATGGAGCAAACCAACGAGAGAGTTGCTTGTAGTCGATAACCGAATTGGCTGCACCGAGGGTCACAAGGTCACGAGCCTCCTTAAATTTGTGGTAATTCGGGCCAAAGACAATGGGTAGACCAAAGGTTGCAGCCTCGAGGGTATTGTGGATTCCGACACCGAATCCGCCTCCGATGTAACTCCAAGAAGCATAGCCATATACAGATGAGAGAATACCCATCGTATCGAGAATAAGAACCTGCTTCGAGCCGAACGAGGTGAGTGGAGTGCAACGGGTATAACGCAACGCACCTCCCTTAACCTCCGCCTCAATGCGGGCGATGCGCTCCTCCTCCATTTCGTGGGGCGCAATGATGAATTTAATGGAGGGATTATCGTTGATAAGTCGTATCAGTATATCCTCATCGGGTCCCCAGGTCGAGCCGGCAACAAAGAGTCGATTGCCACCGCGAAAACGGTCGATAAGGTCGATTTTCTTTGCCTGACGGGCAATCTCTGCCACACGGTCGAAACGGCTATCTCCGGCAATGATAACATTGTCGAATCCGATTCCGGCAAGCAACTCCTTCGACTCCTCATTCTGGACAAAGATTGTGCGGAACGAGCGCAGAGCCTTGCGCCACATCGAGCCATACCAACGGAAGAACACCGAGTTGTGACGGAAGATGGCCGAGATGACAAAACTCTTCACCTCGCGCTTGCGCAACTCTGCCAACATATTGAGCCAGAACTCATACTTTACGAATATGGCCACTTCGGGGTGGGCAATATCCAAGAACTTGCGGGCATTTTTTGCAGTGTCGGCAGGCAGGTAGAATATATAGTCTGCACCCGAATAATTTTTGCGAATCTCATAGCCCGAGGGCGAGAAGAATGTCAGCAGGATTTTATACTCGGGATAGCGAGCACGAATCTTCTCGATGACGGGACGACCCTGCTCAAACTCTCCCAGTGAAGAGGAGTGTACCCAGACGATGCGATCCTCGGGCTTGATGACCTCGGCCATACGCTCAAAGAGCCCCACACGCCCCTCGCTCCAGAGGCGAGCCTTCGGATACCAACAGGCCGCCAACGCGATACAGCGGGTGTAGAGAATGATGCCTATGTTATATAACCACATCAAGGCTTGCACATTTCAATAAGTTGGGCAAAGATAGTGTAATTTGTCGTAAAACCAAAATTACCGGCTGCTTTGTATCACATTTTCGGTGTATCGCACCTCTGCCGTGCCATCGGGCAGGATATCTACCGCAATCAGGTCGAACTGTGGCTCGTGGGGCATTCGCCGCATCGAGAGATAGGAGGCGGCAGCTCGCAACAGGGCTCGACACTTGTCGGGTGTCATCGCCTGCTCGGGAGAGCTCCACCCCATTACCGAGCGCGTCTTGACCTCGACAAAGTGCAACACTCCGCCACGAGATGCGATGATGTCAATCTCGTAGCGGCCATTGCGCCAATTCAGCTCGTGGATTATGTAGCCGTGGCGGCGAAGCCAATCTGTTGCAATACGCTCGCCGCTACGACCTGTTTGAGCTATATCCATTCTTTGCACAAGGTTGATTCACAACCGTATACCCCAAAATTAGAGCAGGAACGAAAGGTCATCTCCGGCCACCACTTCGCGAGGTGTGCATCCCTTCTTGAAGATGCGCATCGGGCGGTTGCCGATGAGCGAGAGTTTGCCCTCCGTATAGTGGAGCATACAACCCTCACGCAGGCCCACCACATAACGGCGCGGATTGGCCTCGATATACTCCTCGATACGCTGTTCGCGAGTCTCGCCGGCGTGACCCTCGGGGTTAGCATCGAGATAGTGGGGATTGATTTGGAATTGGACTGCTCCTATGGCCTTAAATGACTGAGGCTCAACGATGGGCATATCATTAGTAGTACATATTGTCGGACAGCAGACATTGCTTCCGGCCGACCAACCTACATAGGGTGTTCCCGCCTTGATTTTGCGCATGATGGCCGTCATCAGCCCCTGCTCCTGCATCTTCTTTGTAAGGGCAAAGGTGTTACCTCCTCCGACACATATAGCCCTCGCCTCGCGAATCATACGTGCAGGGTTCTTTGAGCGGTGCACCGAGCGCACCTTGACACCGATTTCGTTGAAGCGGGCCTGCACCTTTGCCTCGTATGCCGCATACGAAAATGTTACTGCCGCGTAGGGCACAAAAACAATCTCGTCAATACCCTCGAGGAAGCGACCGATATGACCAATGGGATACTTGAGATACTCCTCGCCGGCATTGGTTGAATTGGAAATAAGCAATAAATTCATAATAATCTGTATTTGAATATATTAAATGGTTACTTTTGTATCTTGTCGGTAAAATTCTGGTGTTAATATGCCAAAAATAATAAAAAAGTGTTATTTTTGCACAAAATTCGATTGAAAAAAAATAGGAACAATTATTTATACCAACAAAAATAAATGTTTAACTAAAAAAGAAAAATTATGTCAGAGATTCAGACTAAAGTTGTTGAGATTATCGTTGATAAACTCGGCGTTAAAGAGGCAGAGGTAACTCCCGAAGCAAGCTTCACCGGTCACCTTGGTGCAGACTCGCTCGACACCGTAGAGCTCATTATGGAGTTCGAGAAGGCTTTCGACCTTCAGATTCCTGATGAGGAGGCAGAGAAGATTGCTACCGTAGGTGATGTTATCAAGTACATCGAGGAGCACAAGTAATCTTTACGACCTTTAGTAAATTCGGCGAACGGCTTATGAATCAGCGGCGTGTAGTTGTTACGGGAATAGGCACAATCAACCCACTCGGCAATAATGTGGCAGAGTATTTCGCAGCTCTCGAGAAGGGCGTGAGTGCCGCAGCTCCGATAACCTATTTTGATGCTCATAACTTCAAAACCCGATTCGCTTGTGAGATAAAAAATTACGACTGGGCTCGCTATTTCGACCGCAAGGAGGTGCGCAAATACGACCGCTTCGCGCAATATGCTATGGTTGCCGTGGCGGAAGCTATGCAGGATTCGGGTCTCGAGAGTGTCGAGAACGAAGCTGACCGTGTGGGCGTAATATGGAGTACCGGTATCGGAGGACTTACTTCGTTCTTCGAAGAGGTGATGGACTATGCCGCGGGGGATGGAACACCGCGGTTTAGTCCCTTTTTTGTGCCTCGAATGATCCCCGACCTTCCGGCGGGATACATATCTATAAAGTATGGCCTTAAAGGCCCCAACTACTGCGTATCCTCGGCCTGCGCATCATCTAACCACGGTATGATCTCGGCCCTCGACCAGATACGTTGCGGCCGTGCCGATGTAATGATCGCCGGTGGCTCCGAGGCCTGCATCAACATCCCCACCGTTGGCGGATTCAACTCGATGATGGCCCTCTCAACTCGCAATGACGACCCCGCAACCGCTTCGCGTCCGTTCGATAAAAATCGTGACGGCTTTGTGCTGGGTGAGGGTGCAGCTGCAATTATACTCGAAGAGTATGAGCACGCCAAGGCCCGCGGTGCAAAAATTTACTGCGAATTTGCCGGCGCAGGTATGTCGGCCGATGCTCACCATATGACCGCACCTCATCCCGAGGGCGAGGGAGCTGTCAAATCAATGCAGGATGCTCTACGCGAAGCATCGCTTTCGACTGCCGATGTCGATTACATCAATGTTCACGGAACATCGACCCCGCTGGGTGATATAGCCGAGATTAAGGCTATCGAGAATCTCTTCGGCGAAAACCTCTATGGCGTGAATATCTCCTCCACAAAATCAATGACGGGTCACCTGCTGGGTGCTGCAGCTGCTATTGAGGCTTTGGCCTGCATCTGCGCTATCGAGCGAGGTGTCGTACCGCCAACCATCAATGTCAAGGAGGTAGACCCCGCGATTGACCCCAAATTAAATCTGACGCTCGGACAGGCACAACAACGCGATGTTCGTGTCGCTATGAGCAACACTTTCGGATTCGGCGGCCACAACTCGACCGTTGTTTTCCGCAAATTGTAATTAACTCACACATAACCCATTATCATATGTTTGACTTTTTGATTCGCCCATTTAGGCGTAATTTCGGCATTGATAAGGAGTATTACCGATTTGTCGATGATATGTTCGGATTCATTCCCCACAACATCGAACTCTACAAACTTGCCCTGATTCATAAATCCGCTTCGCAGTCCATTGGCGGTCACCATATCAACAACGAACGCCTTGAATTCCTCGGCGATGCCGTGATCGAAAGCGTCACCTCGGACTACCTCTACATCGAGTTCCCCGACAAGAACGAGGGCTTTATGACCCAGTTGCGTGCCAAGATTGTTTCGCGTCAGTCGCTCAACGATATCGCCCGCCGCATAGGCCTCGACAAGTATGTGGTCTACAATTCGGGTGGCAACTTCACGCAGAAGCATATCTACGGAGATGCCTTCGAGGCGATGATGGGTGCCATCTACCTCGACCAGGGATACGAGTTTGTCAATCGACTGCTTATCAACAACATATTCTATAAACACCTAAGCATTGACACGCTCACCGAGTCGGAGACCGACTTCAAGAGCCGCCTTATCGAGTGGTGTCAGAAGAATCGCCACACGGTAGTCTTCCGCACACGTAGCGATGCTCACGCGCCTCACACGGCACCAACCTTCTACTCTACCGTGCTGATTGACGGCATCGAGGTTGGTCACGGCGTGGGCGATTCGAAGAAGGCCGCCGAGCAGAATGCTGCAGCCTCGCTCTCGCACGAGGTGAGTGATGAGGAGTGTGCAGAGTTGCTAGACCGACTGGACAAAATCTCGCCGGCACCAGAGGTTATGAGCGCGAAGCCGGCCAAGCAGGCCAACACAGCCAAGCCGACCGAGGCCACAAAGCCGGCCGAGGAGGATGGGGATGTTCCCGCCAAGCCCAAACGTGGTCGCCGCCCCAAGAAGGTGGCCGCTGCCACAGAGGTAACGGAGAGAGCAGAGAAGGCAGAGAAAGTCCAAAAAAGCCAGAAGAGCCAGAAGAGCCAGAAAGCTGAAAAAGATGAAAAAGCTGAAACGGTTGCTGAGGTGGCAGAGAAGAGCGAGGGTGTAGAGCCTGCCGAGCCCGCCAAGAAGACCAGACGACCCAGACGCAGCAAAAAGTCAGTCGCAATGGATATTGCGGAGGGCGTTACCGAGGTAGCAGAGATAGGCGAAACATCAGAGAAGGCTGAGAAGGCTGAGAAGGCTGAAAAGGCAGAAAAGCCGAAACGCCGCCGCCGTGCATCAAAGCCTAAGAACGCAGAGACCTCTGCCGAGCCGGGACAACAATCCGATAGCGAAGCTATTTCGGCCTAATTTAGGTTTTCACACCTTTATATATATCAAAGTATGGATGCCATTCGCAACAAATTGATTACTCGCGGTGTCGGTGCATTGACCGATGCAGAGCTTATCTCTCTCGTGGTTGATGACGGGAGTGCGCGAGAGGATGCAGTGAAGTTGGGCGAGGAAATCCTTACCCAGTGTGGCTCGGTGGCCGCCTTTGCAAGTATGGATATCGCGCGACTGCGAATGGTAGAGGGTATCGGCCTCAAGCGAGCCGGACGTATCGTTGCCGCAGCAGAACTAGGACGCCGCGTGTCAGCTTTGCAGGTCAATGATGTGGTAACGATAAACTCGAGTAGCGATGCCGTAAATATCTTCAGACCTCTGTTTGAGGGGTTGCAGCACGAGGAGTGCTGGGTGTTGTACCTGACCAACTCCAACCGAGTAATTGAACGCCAGAGGGTAAGCCAGGGAGGCGTGCAGGGCACAGTGGTGGATCATCGACTCATTGCCAAGCGAGCACTCGAGTTGCTTGCTACACAGATAATTATGGCCCACAACCACCCTTCAGGCAGTGCCGAGGCCAGCCGTCAGGATATAACCCTCACAAATCGCATAGTCGATGCGTTATCTCTCTTCGATATACGTCTGCTCGACCACCTGATTATCACTCGCAGCGAGGAGTTCAGCTTCCGTAGCCGGGGCTTGATAAAGTAGATTTGGCCAACTCTGGCAGGTGATTTGCTACATAACGCATAGACTGCCGAGATGCGGTGAGAGCATTGTCGGCGGCGAAACTTAATAAAATTTAGCGTTATGAAAGAGAGTACCAAAGCAACTGCTCACAAGGTCACACCGAAGGAGCATAAACCGATGACCGGTTGCGCCACCGACAAGACCAAGGCCAAGGCCGGCACAAAGAAGAGTATTAAGTAATCAGCTCTGCAAAAGAGATGCTTAAACAAAAGGTGGACACCACATAGCATTTGGGTGCCCACCTTTTTCGGTACGCAGCAGAGGTGTTCCCTCAAAATCCTACCTTATCGAGTTCATTCGTATACTCGCCTTAACCAGAGCTATGGCTCGGATGCGGCTCATCGCAACATCCTTGTCGGCGTGGTGGGGATTCTGGCTGACCAGCTTCACACACCCCTCAACATCCGATTTTTGAACATACTTTACGGTGATATACTCCTCGCCGTCAATATCTATCGAGAGTAAGTACATATCCCCCCAAAAGATATCATCCAAGTCACGCAACTGCTTGTATAACACGATATCTCCACTCTTAAGCAGCGGGTACATAGAATCTCCGACAACATATATTGCGCCGTCACACTTTGGCAAGTTCGGGATGTGGATAAAGTCGATAGGCTTCATCGCCTGACGCTCGGTAAAAAGTGGCACCAATCCGGCCGTACCCTCAATCGAGTAGAGCGGAACGCTCTGCATCGGCAGGGTGTTATCGGTGCGCAGACGGAACGCCGTGAGGTCGGGCTCGAGGTTGAACATCTCGGCTCCGTCATCGCCATCCAGCCACTCGCTATTGACGTTCAATTCTTGAACAAGGATATTTCGGTTGCGGGCCGAGAGGCCGGCTCGTCCGGTCTCAATCATCGAAAGGGCCGCCTTACCGATACCAAGTCGCTGTGCGAGTTGCTCTTGAGTCATTTCGAGGGCCTTGCGTATCAGTTTTATTCGACTTTCAGGAATAGTCATATTAGTTTTATTTATATTAAATTTTTGAACTTTTGAGCATCAATTTCAATTTTTGAACATATATTTGCAGTGCAAAGTTAAATAATTTATTCACAAACGCAAATAATTTCAATAATTTAGATTGGTTATGCTTGAAATTTCTTCCCAAATTTACGAAAAAACCGCACAACAACTATGCGATGAAATGGGCGATTTATCCTATTTTTCGGGCACATTTGAGTTCGTACACGAAGATACCGAGTGTCGAATGGTAGCCTCGCTTATCATTTACCATCGCCAAATCGAAATGCCCGAAGGTGTGCAGACACTCATCTCGGATATCGTTCCCGTGTGGTGGGAGTTCCATACCATCATCGCCGGCGAGGAGCATGTTAATGACTTCGATTTTGCCCTATTCAAGGAGTATATAATCCGTCCCTAACACTCCGTTACAGAATCTCTGTGCGGCATCCGGTGTGTCACCCCCCCCCTCTCGGAGCGATGCCTCCCGACCACCGTATTGAAGGTTGCCAATCGTTCGCATCGGAACAGGCAACCTTTTTTATTCGTTATTACCCATCTTAAACAACTTTTTAGACTATGAATTTTGTCGATTTCGCAACCAAAGTATACCCATTTCTTGAGATTCAGGAGTTTCACCGCACATACTATCGCCTGCTCGAAGAGTTCGCTCGCGGGCGTGTGCGCAAACTGATTATCACTATGCCTCCCCAACACGGCAAGAGTGTCGGGGCTACAACTCTGCTGCCAGCCTATATCCTCGGACTCGACCCCGACCAGCGTGTGGCCATAGCCTCCTACTCCGCATCGCTCGCCTCGCGATTCAACCGCCGCGTACAGCGCATTCTCGAGTCGAAGGAGTATGGCGAACTCTTCCCCGAAACAACCATCAAGCGTGGCGGCAAGCCTGCCGAGTATGTGCGCACGGCCGATGAGGTTGAGATTATAGGCCACCGCGGCGAACTTCTCTCGGTGGGACGCGAGGGCTCCCTCACGGGCAACCGTGTAGATTGTTTCATCCTCGATGACCTCTACAAGGATGCCATCGAGGCCAACTCGCCAATCGTGCGTGAGAATTGCTGGGAGTGGTACACCTCAGTCGTCAAAACCCGTATGCACAACGCCTCACGTGAGCTGATAGTCTTCACCCGCTGGCACGAGGAGGATCTTATCGGCGAACTTACACGCCGAGAGCCTACGTTGATGCTTACCGAGTGGGAACAACTCGATACCATAGATGAAAACACCTGGGTATATCTCAACTTTGAGGCTATAAAGGCCTCGCCAATATGCGGCATCGACCCCCGCAACGAAGGCGAAGCCCTATGGCATCAGCAGCAGAGCGCATCACTACTCAGGGCCAAACGCAGACTCGACCCTCTGCGATTTGAGTGTATGTACCAGGGACATCCCTCCACACGTGAAGGTCTGCTCTACGGCGATGAGTTTGCCGAGTATGGCACCCTACCGCGCGACATTGTCCGCCTGGGCAACTATACCGATACGGCAGACACGGGCGATGACTATCTCTGCTCGATATGCTATGCCGTAGATACGGATGGAGTCATCTACATCACCGATGCAGTCTACTCACGTGAGCCTATGGAGATCACCGAAGAGCTTGTGGGAAAGATGTTGGTCGATAATGCCACCCGCACGGCTCTTATCGAGAGCAACAACGGCGGTCGCGGTTTTGCCCGCGCGGTGCAGCGTCTTGCTCCACGTACCCGCATCGAGTGGTTCCACCAGAGCGGCAACAAGGAGGCCCGCATACTATCGCACTCGGCCACGGTGTTGCACAATCTGCGCTTCCCGCAAGGTTGGCAACATCGCTGGCCCGAACTCTATGGGCACCTAACGACCTACCGCCGACAGTTCCGCGCCAACCGCTGGCACGATGCCGCCGATGTGGTCACCGGCATAGTCGAAAGAGAGGTGACCGATAAGGGACCACGCCGCGAGTGTCGAGTGACATTTTTGTAAAAAAAATCCAAAAATCAAAATTCAAAATTCAAAATTATTTCTATTTTTGTAGTTCGAACAACTGACACAAATTATGAATAATTTGAATTTGCGCACTGCGGATGATATTGTAATCCGCTTTTCGGGAGATTCGGGAGATGGTATGCAACTTACCGGAACCCTCTTTTCGGATACCTCGGCCCTCATCGGAAACGGTATCTCGACATTCCCCGACTACCCTGCCGAGATTCGTGCACCGCAAGGTACCGTGGCAGGAGTATCGGGATTTCAAGTACACTTCGGCTCGCACCCCGTAGACAATCCGGGCGACTACTGCGATGTGCTGGTGGCGATGAATCCCGCAGCACTCAAGGCTAATCGCAGTTGGCTCAAGAGAGGTGCCACGGTCATCCTCGATGGCGACAGCATCACCGAGGAGAATCTGCGCCGTGCCGGATTTGCCACCACAGACCCTGTGGAGGAGTTGGGGCTGGCGGAGTACAATGTTGTCGTTCCGACCATTACCTCGATGACTCGCGAGGCTCTCGCTGAAAGCGGTCTTGACCACAAGAGTATCGTCAAGTGCAAGAATATGTTTGCCCTCGGCATCTGCTTCTTTATGTTTGACCGCCCGGCCGAACACGCCGAACACTACCTCACCTCGAAGTTCGCCAAGAAGAACCCGGCCATCGCCCAGGCCAACATCCTTGCCATCAAGGCGGGCTATAACTACGCTGCTAATACACATCAGTTCGCCAACACATACGTTGCTCCCGCCTCACTCGAGAAGGGTACCTATCGTTCGATAAATGGCAATGTGGCTACGGCGTGGGGCTTCATCGCTGCCAGCGAGAAGAGCGGTCGTCCCCTCTTCTGTGGCTCGTACCCCATAACCCCTGCAACAGTAATCCTCGAAGAGCTTGCCAAGCATAAGGAGCTTGGAGTAAAGACAGTGCAGGCCGAGGATGAGATTGCCGGTATCTGTACCTCTATCGGAGCGGCTTTTGCCGGTAACCTTGCAGTTACAACCACCTCTGGCCCGGGACTTTCGCTCAAGAGCGAGGCTTTGGGTCTGGCCGTTATGGGAGAGCTGCCTCTCGTGGTTGTCGATGTTCAGAGAGGAGGTCCCTCAACCGGACTTCCGACCAAGACCGAGCAGAGTGACCTGATGCAGGCTCTCTATGGTCGTAATGGCGAGTGCCCCGTGGTGGTTATGGCAGCATCGTCACCCAGCGACTGCTTCCACTACGCCTTCACTGCCGCAAAGATTGCAATGGAACATATGACCCCCGTAGTGTTGCTCACGGATGGATTTATCGCCAATGGCTCGGAGCCGTGGCGCATACCCTCGATGAGCGACTACCCCTCGATTACGCCCCCCATTGTGGACAAAGCTCCCGAGGGTGGATTTATGCCCTATGCCCGCAATGAGAAGCTGGCTCGAGGCTGGGCCTTCCCCGGCAAGGAGGGTCTGGAGCACCGTATCGGAGGTTTGGAGAAGGATGCCCTTCGCGGCTCAATATCACACGATCCGGCCAACCACCAGAAGATGGTGCGCACTCGCGCCGAGAAGGTTGCCCGCGTGGCTGACTATATCCCCGAACAGGAGGTGTTCGGTGCCGAGGATGCCGACCTGCTGGTTATCGGCTGGGGTGGTACTCGCGGACATCTGCACACTGCTGTCGAGCAGCTGCAGCGCGAAGGTAAGAGCATCGCTCTGGCGCACTTTAACTATATCAACCCCCTGCCACGCAATACGGAGCAGTTGTTGCGCCGCTATGGCAAGATTGTGGTCTGCGAGTTGAATGAGGGTCAGTTTGCCTCATACCTACGCCAGAGCTTCGAGGGCTTACACCTCGAGCAGTTCAACAAGACCGAAGGCCAGCCCTTCACTATTGTCGAGCTGACGGAAAAGTTCACTGATTTGTTAAATAAATAGTCGGGAGGAGAAGATATGGAGTACAAATACACACCCGCCGATTTTAAGAGCGACCAGGAGGTACGTTGGTGCCCAGGTTGCGGTGACCACGCCATCCTGAATGCCGTGCAGCGTGCCCTGCCCGAGATTGCCGACACGCTCGACATTCCACATCATAAGTTTACATTCGTCTCGGGTATTGGATGCTCGTCACGATTTATCTACTATATGAAAACTTTCGGTTTTCACACCATCCACGGCCGTGCCAATGCTGTGGCTACCGGTATCAAGGTGGCCAATCCCGACCTGAGCGTCTGGGTTATGACCGGCGATGGTGACTCATTGGCCATCGGTGGCAACCACTTTATCCACGCCATCCGCCGTAATGTCAATCTTAATGTAGTGCTCTTCAATAATGAGATTTACGGCCTTACCAAGGGCCAGTATTCTCCCACCTCAAAGCTCGGTAAGGTGACCAAGACCTCTCCCTACGGCACTGTCGAGAAGCCTTTTAATCCGGGCGAACTCGTTATCGGTGCCCGAGGTACATTCTTTGCCCGCTCGATTGATATGGAGGTTATGCTCACCAAGGAGTGCCTTGTGGAGGGTGCTAAGCACGAGGGCATGTCGGTTACGGAGGTGTTGCAAAATTGCGTCATCTTCAACGATAAGACCCACGCAATGTTTGCTGGCGACAAGACCACTCGTGCCGAGAACACCATCACCCTGCGCCACGGCGAGAAGATGCTCTTCGGAGCCACTCGCAATAAGGGTTTGGTCTTCGAGAATATGCGTCTGAAGGTTGTGACCGTGGGCGAGGATGGCTACACGCTTGACGATGTGCTCACACACGATGCTCACTGCGAGGATACCACGTTGCACGCGATGTTGGCTGCGATGAAGTGGCCCGACTACCCCGTAGCCCTGGGCGTTATCCGCTCGGTCGAGGATGCCGCGGTATACGACCAGAAGGTTGCCGCACAGGTCGAGGAGGTCCGCTCCACCAGCAAGATACGCTGCGTAGATGACCTGTTACGATCCGGCGAGACCTGGGAGATATAATAACAAAGCGTGTCCAACAACCCTTTGGACACGCTTTGTTTTTGGGGTAATGATGCAAAAAGCACACTTTTTGCATCATTACCTTTTTTGTAAGAATTATATGACTATCGGCCGCCGGCCTTCATCTCGCGGCGAAAGGCTCTAACCTGGAAGAAGAGCAACGTGGCGGCGAGAGTCACGGACATCGTGTCGGCAAGAGGCATCGAGAGCCATACTCCCAACACACCGAGGCGTGGCGGAAGGATAACGAGCAACGGCACGAGGAATATCATCTGGCGAGTAAGTGAGATGATTATCGCACGTTTGGGTTTGCCGATATATTGGAAGAAGTTACCCGTTACAACCTGGAAGCCTACGGCCCAGAACATCACCATCACATTCTTCATTCCGTAGGTCACAGCCTCGATAAGCTCCTGCGACTCGGCACTATCGCCACCCACAAAGAGCATTGCCACCTCACGTGGCAGTACTCTGCTTATGAGGAAGCCCGTGGTGGTAACACATACAGCACAGATGATGGTTATGCGCAGGGTCTTCAACACACGGTCATACTGCTTGGCTCCATAGTTGTAGCCCACGATAGGTTGCATACCCTGATTAAGGCCCAACACCACCATAATAAAGAGCATCACCACGCGGTTAATGACTCCGTAGGCTCCGATATTGAGGTCGCCACCGTGGGTTTTGAGGGCCTTATTGACAAATATCACCACTATCGAGGTGCAGATATTCATCAGGAAGGGGGCCATACCTATCGAGATTATGTTGCCGATAATCGAGGACTTGAAACGGAATATATCTCGCTTAAAGTGTATAAAATTACTCTTGTTAGAGAAGTGATGCAGCGACACCGACAGCGCACAACACTGCGCTATGACGGTCGAGAATGCCGAGCCCTGCACTCCCCAGCCAAACTTGAAGATAAAGAGTGGATTGAGGATGCAGTTCACCGCCACCGACAACAACATCGCACACATAGCCTTATGGGGATAGCCCGAGGCTCGCATCAGCTCGTTAAGTCCGAGGTAGAGGTGGGTGATGATATTTCCAGCCAGGATGACGTGCATAAAATCGCGGGCATAGCCTATGGTCTGGTCGCTGGCTCCAAAGAAGTAGAGAATATCATCGAGAAAATAGATACTCAAACTTCCAAAGATGATTCCGATGGTGATATTTAGCAACACGGCATTTCCGAGCACCTCCTCGGCTGCGCGTTTATTACCCTGACCCAGACGGATAGAGGTAATAGCAGCAGCACCGACACCAACCATCGCTCCGAATGCCGAGGCGATATTCATTATAGGCATCGTCAGAGCCATACCCGATATAGCCAACGCTCCAACGCCGTGACCGATAAAGATACTGTCGATTATGTTGAATAACGATGTCGAAATCATCGCTATAATCGCAGGAATGGCGTAGCGAGGAAGCAGTTTGGACAATGGGTCCGTACCAAGTGAAAGTGTCGATATCTGTTTTTTCATCAGTGTGCAAAGATATTAAAACTCGCCGACATAGACAACAACATTGTCCGAATGGAACTCTACCTGCATCTTTACCGGTGGATTATCCTTGATTTGTCCCACCACACGGGCCTGCTCAATGTCTACATCGAGGACCTTCACATCGCGCAGGAAGTCCAAACCACGCTCTCCCGAAAATTTATATAGAGTCTCCTTGGCGCACCACAGCACTGCGGGCAGTCGTTCATCACGGCTCAAGGCTTGCTCCTCGGGACGGATATATCGCGCCGCCACACGCTCGAAGTTACGATCCAGTCGCTCAATATCCACAGCGCAACGCTCGGGAGATATGATTACCGCCACAAAGTCGGCACTATGCGCCACGCCGATATGCTCATCGCGATTGTCGAGCCGAGGGGCACCGTTGTCATCGTAGGAGATTTGCACATCTGCACCCAACTCACGGCGAATGATATAACGCCACATCATAGCCTCACGGCGGCGAGCCTCGGTGGCGAATCCCGCAACCATACACCTCTCGGCCTCCCCCGATAGCGCGAGAAGTTCAGCCTCCGAGAGGGGGCGCTCTATCAGTAGCCTTGTGCTACCCCTCATTGATTGTAACTTTGATTTTGTCGATACGGCGACCATCAAGGCTCTCGACCTTGAAGGTAAATCCGTGAGAGGTCACCTTATCACCCTTCTTGAGAAAATTACGCTTAAGTTCGAGCATCAGCCCCGCAAGGGTCTCGGCCCTACCCTGCACATCAGCAAAGGAGTCCTCCTCCAGCTCCAGCACACGCTCGAAATCGACTATATGGGTCTTACCATCGAAGAGGTATTTACCCTCTCCGAGCTTGGTGTAAAAGCTCTCGTCCACATCGCTCTCATCCGAAATCTCGCCCACGACCTCCTCCAGGATATCCTCCAACGAGAGAAGTCCCTGCGTAGCTCCATACTCATCGACAACGATAGCCATATGTACCTTATGCGAGCGAAACTCCTCGAGCAGGTCATCAATCTTCTTGTGCATCGGCACAAAGTAGGCCTTGCGCATCAGTCGTTGCCAGCCGAAGTCGTTACCCTCCTTGATGTAGGGGAGCAAATCCTTAACGTAGAGCGTACCCTTGATGTTATCGAGATCCTCATCGTAGACCGGCAGGCGCGAAAATCCCGATTCGATAATCGTATGTTTCACCTGCTCAAAGGTTGCCGTGAGCTCGATAGCCGTGATATCGATGCGCGAGCGCATAATCTCCTCCACCTCGGTATTTCCAAAATTGACGATACCCGAGAGCATCTTCTGCTCCTCGTCCGAGGCGGCCGAGGTCATATCAACCGCATCGGCCAACTCCTCGATGGAGATATCATCACCTCCGCGCGAGGCTATCTCGTTCACGCGGCT
>JBGUTM010000136.1:0-1480 GCA_045133075.1 Alistipes sp.
TGGCGCAGAGCGGAGGAATGCGCTCGGCCGGTGGCGTTTCGGGTAACTTATCTACGCTCGGTTGCTATCTGCAGTGCAGATATTCGCACTTAAAAAAAAACGATTGTGCCCGAAAATAAATTTTCACACATCGTTTCTCAAGTACGACAATCTACGATTGCAACAACCTCGCTTCGGTCACCTCTCCCCACCAAAAACGCCCCACACTACACGGCTGAAAATAAATTTTGCAAACTTTATTTTAATTATAAATTAAAATCGTTACCTTTGCCAATTAGAAAAACGCATAAAAACATTCTGTGATGAAGATAGCACTTGCTCAATTAAATTACACGATTGGAGACATTGACGGCAATGCCGCAAAGATTGTCGTAGCCGTAGATAAGGCCAAGGCCGAAGGTGCAGACCTTGTAGTCTTTGCCGAGCAGGCAATCAGCGGCAGCCCCGCCTTTGACCTTTTGCGCAAAACCACATTCCTCGAGTTGTGCGATGAGGCCCTCGAGTCGGTGGCCAAGAGATGCAAAGGCATAACGGCAATCATCGGACTGCCCGTGCTGACCAACGAGGGAACCATCAGCGCCGCAGCCGTGGTTACTGATGGTAAAGTCGAGAAGTTTATCGGCAAGCAACACATCTCGGCACGCCGCGAGATGGGCTTCCTGGTATCGGCAGAGGGTTATGAGTATATCGAGGTCGGCGGTCATCGCCTGGCAGTGGTCGTGGGAAACGACCTGAGCCACATCCACGATATGGAGCGCGAAGCCGATATGATTATCAGCGTCAACGCCCGCCGATATGGCAAGGATGTGCTGGCATATCGCTACGACACCTTGCGCAAAATCGCATTTGTCGAGGGCAAAACCCTCATCTTCGTAAACAATGTGGGAGGCTCGGGCGAGATTGTATACGATGGTACCTCGTGTGTTGTGAACACCAAGGGCGAAATCGTCACTCTGCTCAAGAGTTTCGAGGAGGATATCCGTATATTTGACACCGAGAAGGAGCCTGCTCCCATCGAAGCAATGCCCTACTCGACCTGCAATGACCATACACGTATGCTCTACCGTGCGGCCTGCCTCGGACTTAAGGACTACTTCGCCAAGAGCGGCTACACCAAGGCCAGCATCGGTCTGTCGGGTGGTATCGACTCAGCAATTGTAGCCTGCATCGCAGCCGATACGCTCGGCAAGGAGAATGTCAAGGCTCTGCTGATGCCCTCGCCCTTCACAGCCGAGAGCTCGGTGGAGGATGCCAAGACTCTGGCCGAGAATCTCGGAATACAATATAGCGTACTGCCCATCCGCGAGGCATACAAGTCGGTGATGGACACTCTCAAGCCCATCACAGGCGGTACGGACTTTGATGCTACGGAGGAGAATATGCAGTCGCGCATCCGCACGATGATGCTGATGGCACTCCAGAACAAGAGCGGATATGTTATGCTCAACTCTTCGAACAAGAGCGAGAATGCTCTCGGCTT
>JBGUTM010000137.1:0-2284 GCA_045133075.1 Alistipes sp.
AGAATCAGAACGTACGCTTCGTGCGCGTAGATAGCGATGTTGTGGAGAAGCTCATCCAGAAGAAGGAGCAGATGTCGATGTCGCTCACCGAGGCACAGCAGGATTTGATGCGCCCCGTATTCGAGAGCCAGATGCCTCAAGACGAGAAGATTACCTACAACATCTCATTCGAGGCTATGTCGCCTGAGGAGGCACCTATCGTCATCACACAGAACGAGTTTATGCGCCGTATGAAGGAGCTCTCGCAGATGGGTGGTGGCGGAATGAGCCAATTTTATGGTCAGATGCCCGACAACTTCACCATCGCCGTAAATGGCAACCATCCGATAGTTATTGACCTGCTGGGCGATGTCGAGCGTACCTATGGCGACAAGCTCAAGAGTATCACCAAGAAGATTGATGCTGCCACAGCCGAGGAGCATCGTTTCGAGGAGGTCATCAAGGATAAGAAGGATGAGGAGCTGACCGAGGAGGAGAAGACGATGCGCGAGGAGCTCTCGAAGAAGGTGGTTATGTTGCGTGACGAGCGCAACGAACGTCTGCGCGAGATCGGCCACAACAACGCTCTGGTACGCCAAATTATCGACCTGGCTCTACTATCGAACGGCCTGCTCAAGGGTAAGAACCTCTCAGACTTTATCCAGCGATCAATCTCGCTTATCGAGAGCGAAAAGAGATAGCCCCTACCTGATAAGAGCAACAAAATTGAGGGTGTCCAACATATCATTGGGCACCCTCAATTTTGTAAGTATCTGTGCAACAAGCCTCTTGCCTACCAGGATCTTAATTTTGAATTATAAAGCACTTTCCCTCCTCGGCAATCTGCGTATTCGGAAATATCGCTCGCGCCTCGTCCAGCAAGAGCGAGGTGTCCTTATAACGTGACGAGAAGTGACCTATAAGCAGTTCACCGGCCTCGGCATTCAGAGCAGTCTTTGCCGCCTGCGCCGCCGTTGCGTGTCCACGCTCCTTGGCAACCACCTTCTCGCTCTCGGCGTATGTCGCCTCGTGGTAGAGGGTAGTGACACCACGCACAATATCAGCTATACGAGCCGAATAGTTGGTATCCGAACAGTAGGCATACGATGCCGGCTGATAGGGTAGATAGGTCAGCATCGAGTTAGGCAACACCTCACCCGTCTCGAGCGTAATATCTTCACCACGCTTGGCCGCAACAATCTGCGCTATCGACAACCCATATCTCTCAATCTTGAACTTATCGACATTCAGCTCAGGACGCTTCTCGCGGAAGAGATACCCCGAGGCGGGTATCGAGTGGCGTAGAGGGATACTCCACACCTCGAGCGAACGGCTCTCAAAGAGCAATTCGTGCTTGGTGGTATCGACCTCGTGCCAGACAACCTCATAGGGAACATGCTGGTCGAAGTATCGGCGATGACACTCCAGAATCTCACCAAAGGGGCGCGGCGCATAGACCGTAAGCGGGGTCTGTCGGCCATAAAGGCCCAATGTCGAGAGCAGAGGAAAGAGACCGTAGACGTGGTCGCCGTGCAGATGCGAGATAAATACAGCACGAAGTTTCAACGGGTTGATTCCGTTACGGAACATCTGCTGCTGCACGCCCTCACCCGCATCGACCAGAAAGTACTGCTCGTTGGCATTTACAATCTGTGCCGATGGGTGGCGATTGACGGTCGGTTTCGCCGATGCTGAACCGAGTATGGTGACCTTCAGCGGCATAGGGCTACTGTGCGAGAAGGAATCGCTCACAGTCGAGTGCAGCAATGCAGCCCGAGCCTGCGGCAGTAATCGCCTGACGATAGTGAGGATCCTTCACATCTCCTGCGGCAAAAACTCCCTCCACGTTAGTCTTCGAAGTTCCGGGAACAACCTTGATATAGCCCTCGCCATCAAGTTCGAGTTGTCCGGCGAAGAGTTCGGTATTGGGGTGGTGTCCGATAGCCAGGAAGAATCCCGCAATGTCGATGGTGGTCTCGGTGCCGTCCGTATGGCGCAGCAACGCTCCCGTTACACCATCCTCGTCACCCAGAACCTCGACAGTGTTATACTCGAACATAACCTTGATATTCGGGGTGTTGAAGACCCTCTCCTGCATAGCCTTCGATGCACGCAGGAAGGGCTTGCGCACGATAAGATATACCTGACGACAAAGGGTAGCCAAATAGGTAGCCTCCTCACACGCGGTATCTCCACCACCGACAACAGCCACATCCTTCTTGCGGTAGAAGAAACCGTCACAGGTTGCACAAGCACTAACTCCCATACCGCGATACTTGGTCTCGGAGGGGAGTCCGAGGTAGCG
>JBGUTM010000138.1:0-2713 GCA_045133075.1 Alistipes sp.
ATATCGGTATCGAGTGCGATATAACCCCATACGGGTCCCCACAAACCGTTACCCGTAATAGGTACTACAACGCTACCATCCTTTGCCTTGAAGATGGGGAACGAACCCGCAGCATACGAGCCCTTCACATCCTGCAATGCCTCGAATACCTTAGCGACATCATTATCGGCAGTGTTACCCTCTGCATCGAGCAGAGCTGCCTCTGCAACTACATCGTCATAGAGTACAGTTGCCGAATCGTAACCCAAAGCCTTTACAATCTGCGTCTTCTTCTCGTTGAGGACATTTGCATCCTGACGCTCCTTCAAACCAAGAGCTGCCAACGAAAGGAGTACCGCAACGATTACCACCATTACTACCGAATAGATAATAATATAGGTATTGCTATTTGTATTAAATTTTGCCATAGTTACCTCCTCCTTACTTTACGAGTTTAACACGATTCTTTCTACGGCGGATATTTGCCTCAACAACGAAGTAGTCTACCAGCGGAGCCAACGCATTCATAAAGAGAATCGAGAGCATCATACCTTCGGGATATGCGGGGTTGATCTCGCGAATCATAACTGCGAGCGCACCCGTCATAAAGCCTACGATATACTTACCGGTCGAGGTCTGTGCCGAGGTCACCGGATCGGTAGCCATAAAGACTGCTCCGAATGCGAAACCGCCAACGAGCAAGTGCATATAGGGAGCTACATCCTGTGCGCCGATGGCACCAATGCCACACAAATCACAGAAATAAGCCATTGCTGCACCACCAACGAATACAGAAACCATACTCTTCCACGAAGCGATACCCGTGAAGAGCAGGATTGCAGCTCCGATGAGGATTGCCAGAGTCGAAGTCTCACCAAACGAGCCGGGGATAAAGCCCAGGAATGCCTGCATAGGAGTCCACTGCATCGAGCCGTTGGTTGCCAACTGCTCGAGAGCCGTAGCACCCGAGACACCATCAACCTGCGCACCCATCATCGTCCAATCCGAGTACCATACCTTCTCACCCGACATCTGGGGTGTGTAGGCAAAGAATACGAATGCACGAGCCAGGATTGCCGGGTTGAAGACGTTCATACCCGTACCTCCGAACACCTCCTTACCGAAGATCACTGCGAAAGCGGTACCGATAGCAACCATCCACAGAGGAGTGCTTACCGGCATAATGAGCGGGATAAGCAGACCCGACACGAGGAATCCCTCATTGATGGCGTGACCGCGCAACTGAGCAGCTGCGAACTCGATACCCAGACCCACGATGTAGGTCGTTGCAATCATCGGCAGGATGCGAACCAAACCGTAGAAGAATGCTGTCCAACCCTCGAGGCCGACCTGAATACCGGTATTGTAGCAACCGAACAGCAGGGCCGGAACCAGAGCCAATACCACAACAATCATAGTACGCTTCATATCGATACAGTCACGAACGTGCGCACCGCTCTGCGTGGTCTTGTTGGGGACGAACAGGAATGTCTCGAAACCATCGAACGTAGACTCGAGGAACGAGAGCTTGCCGCCTTTCGAGAAGGTCGGCTTCAATTTATCAACTATATTACGAAGTTCCTTCATTACTCGCCCTCCTTAATCATTAAGTTAATACCCTGACGGATAATCTGTTGCATATCGGTCTTCGAAGGATCAACAAACTCACAGAGTGCGAAGTCCTCCTCGACAACCTCATAAATACCCAGATTCTCCATCTTGTCGATATCGCCTGCAAGGATTGCCTTCAGCAGGTGCATCGGATAGATATCCATCGGCAGATACTTCTCATAAAGACCCGTAACCACGAATGCACGCTCCTCACCATTGAGGTTGGTATCGAGGTTATAGACCTTGTTGGGGAAGAGCCACGAGAAGTAAGCACGCGACACCGAGAACTTACCAAAGCGAGGCATCATCCAACCCAGCATCTCATAGTGGTCGCCCTCGGGGATAACCGACAACATATTGGCGTAGAAGTTGATGTATCCGTTCATCTCGCTCTTAACGCCGGTGAGGACATTACCCGAGATTACGCGAACTGACTCTCCCTCGCCCTGAGGCTGAAGATTATCCTTCAAAATCGAAGCGATGGGTGCACCATTGATGATGCGTACATACTGCGGCTTAACAACCTCTGAGCCGGCAACTGCAATGGTCTTCGACATATCAACCTTACCCTCCGAGAAGAGGCGACCGATGATAGCTACATCCTGGATGTTCACTGTCCACACACGCTCGCCCTTGTTGATGGGGTCGATATGGTGAATCTGAACGCCCACGTTACCTGCGGGGTGCTTACCTGCGAATGAATGCAACTCCACACCCTTCAGGAAAGACCAGTCACCCTCGGCCTTTGCGTTGGTCGAGAGGTGAACCTTACCCTCGGTAAGTTTGCCAAGCACCTCAAAACCCTTCTGCAGGTTCTGCTTCTCGCCCGCCAGAAAGTAGTTGTAGTCGGGAGCGAGCGGCGCGCTGTCGAACGCCGACACAAAAATTGCTTTGGGGGCATCTGACGGATTAGCGATAATTCCGTACGGACGCTGAATAAGCATCGTCCACAAGCCCGACTTGAGCAGCAGAGCGATAACCTCCTCACGGCTCGCCGACTGAAGTTCGGGAACGGCAAACTCCTCATAAGACTGCTTGGCATCGGCAGTGATGGTTACGTTGAGAATCTTGCGCTTCTCGCCGCGGTTCACAGCCGAAACGGTGCCGCTCACGGGTGAGGTAA
>JBGUTM010000139.1:0-7184 GCA_045133075.1 Alistipes sp.
GTTGTCGGCTTTGTGAATGCAGGCCTACTGGCACTCAACCAGGCCATTGGCGTAATTATGGGTGCCAACATCGGTACCACAGTGACGGCGTGGATGATTTCGTTGCTCGGTTTTAAGGCCGATATCTCTATTTTGGCAGTACCACTGATGGCCGTTGGTTTCATCCTGAGCATCGCCAAGAGCGAACGCCGCCGCAACATCAGCGAGCTGATTATCGGCTTCTCCCTCCTCTTCCTCGGTCTGTCGCTGATGAAGGAGTCGGTGCCCGACCTGCAGAAGACCCCCGAGGTACTCTCGTTTATCACCGAGTGGACACAACACGGCGTCTGGTCGGTATTGATATTTCTACTCTTCGGTACGGTGCTGACCCTCGTACTGCAATCCTCAAGTGCCACGATGGCCCTGACCCTTATTATGATGAGCCTCGGCTGGATTCCGTTCCATATGGCAGCAGCAATGGTGCTTGGCGAAAATATCGGAACAACCATCACGGCCAACATCGCGGCCGCAGTGGCCAATCCCAACGCAAGACGTGCGGCTCTGGCTCACACATTCTTCAACCTCTTTGGTGTGGTCTGGGCATTGGCACTCTTCACACCCTTCACCAATCTTATCGGTTTGATTATCTCGTCTTGGGGACTTCCCACCCCGGCACATATGGTTATTGATGGTGTTATCGACCCCTCCTCGGCAGAGGCTACGGCGGCTCTTTATGGTCTGTCGATGTTCCACACTCTGTTCAACACATTTAACACCTGCATCCTAATATGGTTTATCCCGCAGTTGGAGCGTATTGTTTCATCCATCATCAAAGATAAGCCCAAGAGTGAGGAGGATACCATCAAACTCAAGTATATTAGCGGAGGTCACCTCTCGACTGCCGAACTCTCGATTGGCCAGGCAAAGAACGAAGTTATACACTTTGCACAGATTTCGCGCAATGGTCTGGACTATATTCGTCAAGCCGTACACGCAATCAAAGCTGACGACTTCGAGTTCTTCCGCCAGAAACTTGTCAAGTACGAGGAGATTGCCGACCGCATCGACTATGAGATTGCAGCCTTCCTGAACGCGATGCCACAGGAGAGTATCAGTGAGCATACACGCCGCCAAAGCAAGGCTATGTATAAGATTATCGGTGAGTTGGAGAGCTTGGGCGACTCGGGCGAGGCAATCAGCCGCATACTCTCACGCCGCAACAGCCACGGCAAGGAGTTCTCTCCGGAGCAGATTGGCAAAATCGACTCGATGCTCGAGCTGGTAGATAAGGCCTATGCCGTGATGATTGACAACCTTTCACGTGAGGAGTTCCTTCCCGAGCATCTGAAGGCTGCGGTAGATTGTGAGATTGCTATCAACGACCACCGCACAACCCTGCGCGAAGAGGAGATTCACCGCATCGAGGAGGGCGGCTCGAACTATCAGGGCAGCGTCTACTACATTGACACAATTGTCGAGATTGAGCGTATGGGCGACTATATCATCAATATCTCGGAGGCGTTGCAATAGCCGCAATGTCCAACCATAAACAAAAAGTGCTGCAGATGTTCTGCAGCACTTTTTGTTTGTTATGCTATAAACCGCTGTCTACTCCGTCACGGGGCGAATCGGGTGTGCCGAGTGATACGAAGTGTAATCGAGGCGGAAGCCACGACCACTGGTCATCAGGATATAGTAAGCATCACCGGTTCGGCCATCGCCCGTAAATGCCGAAGCTGTCCAGTAGCTACCATTCGAGCCGTAGTAGCTACACTGCGGAGTACCCATATGGTATCCTGCTGCCGGCATAAATATCTTTGCTCCATTAATCTTGGAGGTAATCTCAAATCCGGTTGCACTCTTGTAGTTAGTCCATACAAAAGTACAATTTGCGATAAGCTCCTGCACCTCCTCCTGGGTAGGAATACGCCACGTTGCACCCCACTCCTTGCGGGCAACATCATACTGCGTACCGCTGATATTCTGGCCAATATCGGTATAGCTCCACGACTCGGTCATAACAGGCTTGCCGGTCTCCTCGTCAAACATCAGATTACCATCCTCATCCTTGGCCTGAACCTCGGTAACAACAAGGTAGGGATAGTTATCTGCCGAGTAGCCTTCATCCTTGCGGCTAACGACATCGCCCCACATATAGTAGTTACCGGCATCACCGATATCCTCAGCACCGATATTGCAGGTCGCCCACTTAACTTTCAAGCCGAGATCGACAAACTTGTGACCCGCCAACTCGTTCACGGCACCTGCCTGGTTGATAGTCAGAACAACCCTTGCGGCACCATCATAGAAGAGTTGTATCTCACCCGAACGAGCCTTCTCCTCATAGTTGGGCTCAACCGTAAATTTAATCTTCTCGATAGTCGCATCCAGATCATCAATCCACTCGCACTCGGTCTCGGCATCCAGGCGGCCTCCGACCAACGGATTGACGATGGTGTACTCTACCGCGTAGTCGCCACCGGCAGATTTCACCTCAATAACTTTCTGCGCAGGCTTGATTACCGGAGCAGAAGGCTCTTTATCACACGATGTAAACTGAAGAGCAACCAACGACATAGCCAACAATGCCACTCCGCCCTTCACAAACTGTTTCAAAAAACTATTCATAATATAAAATCTATTGGTTAATCTTTTTTACAAAGGTATGTCATTTTTTCTAAACCGCAACAGTTTTCCACTCACTTCAGCCAAATTGGTCATCGCTCTACTCGGGCAAAGGTCTTGGTCATTCCGTCATAACTAATGGTAAGTATCGAGCTATCAAGGTAATCAATATGCCAATGGTGAACAAAGTCAAAACTATCCATATCGAGATTCTCGACATATTCGGCCATCGAAATTCTGTTATCGCGCAATCGCCAGCAGTTATATATTATCGAGTGTTCGCCAATCTCGATAACTGAGCCATCCTCCAAAAGCTCGAAGCCGTGTAGCAACTCGGGATTATCCGCATAGGGACTATTATACGGAGCCACCCAGCGGCCGATGAGCAGGTTATAGGTCTCGGGAGCCTCTACCCTCGTGGCATTGCCGAAACCATCCGAGAGTTCACTCTTAAAGGAAACCTCAACCGGTGAGCCACGGTGAATGCCTGACGGAGTCACAAATCGAGCCTTGCGGGTCGAGAAGGTCACAATACCCCCATCCGGGTAGGATATGGTCAGCGTATTATCGGTGATATCGCGCACCGTACCCTCAACCTTTTGGATACGCTCACACGATATCATCATCGTCACAACGGACAATATCACAAGCCCGAGGCTACGCATCTGCTACTTCTTGGACTTGATATATTCATCTATGGCCGTTGCCGCCTTACGGCCTGCACCCATAGCCAGAATAACGGTTGCAGCACCCGTAACGGCATCTCCACCTGCGAAGACACCCTCACGCGAGGTCGCTCCCACCTCGTTGGCCACGATACAGCCTCGGCGAGTGGTCTCCAAGCCCTCGGTTGTCGATGCTATCAGCGGGTTGGGCGAGGTGCCGAGTGCCATAATCACAACATCGCACTCTATCTCGAAGTCCGAGCCCTCCTTAACCACAGGCGAACGGCGTCCACTCTCATCGGGCTCGCCGAGAGTCATCTCCACGCAATTGACAGCACGTACACGACCCTGCTCATTACCCAAAATTCGGGTGGGGTTGGTCAGCATACGGAACTCGATACCCTCCTCCTTGGCGTGATGCACCTCCTCAACACGTGCAGGTAACTCCGCCTCACTACGGCGGTAGACGATGGTAGCCTCGGCACCCAGACGCTTAGCTGTGCGCACTGCATCCATAGCCACATTACCGCCACCGACAATAACAGCCTTGCGGCCCACAAATATCGGGGTATCATAATCCTCACGATAGGCACACATAAGGTTTGCACGTGTCAAAAACTCATTAGCCGAAAAGACGCCGTTGAGATTCTCGCCCTCGATACCCATAAAGCGGGGAAGACCCGCTCCCGAGCCCACAAAAACAGCATCGTAACCCTCCTCATCCAGCAACGAGTCGATAGTCACGGTGCGACCTGCGATAACATCGGTTTCGATCTCTACGCCCAAGCGTTTCACCGCCTCAACCTCCTTGGCCACCACACCCTTCTTGGGAAGGCGGAACTCGGGAATACCATAGGTCAGCACACCGCCAACCTCGTGCAAAGCCTCAAAAATCTTCACCTCATAACCCATCTTCGCCAGGTCGCTGGCACAAGCCAAACCCGAAGGACCACTACCAATGACAGCAACCTTATGGCCATTACGCTCGATTGTGGGAACCTCGCCACATCCGTTGGCAATCTTCCAATCGCCAACGTAGCGTTCGAGTTTACCGATAGCCACTGGCTCGCCCTTGATTCCGAGGATACACTGACCCTCGCACTGGCTCTCCTGCGGGCACACTCGACCACAGACACTCGGCAACGAGCTATCCTCGGCGATGATTGCCGCAGCCGCAGCCTCATCGCCAGCGGTCAATGCCGCGATAAAATCGGGAATACGGATATTCACGGGACACGCCGCCACGCAGCGCGGATTCTTACAATTCAGACAACGCGAGGCCTCCAACATAGCCTCCTCGCGATTATAGCCATAGCACACCTCCTCAAAGTTGGTTGCTCGGATTGCCGGATCCTGTTCGCGCACCGGCACACGCGGTATCTTGTTTGCCATAATTCTCGGATTAGAAGCAGTTACACTTATGGGCCTTATCGCTTGCGCTGTGCTCCTGATCGCGGAACATAGCCTGACGGCGCATAGCCTCGTCAAAATCTACCTGGTGACCATCGAACTCGGGACCATCAACACAGGTGAAGAGTGTCTTGCCGCCGACACTTACGCGGCAGGCTCCACACATACCCGTACCATCGACCATCAAAGCGTTGAGCGATACGGTGGTCTTGAGTGAGTAGGCCTTGGTGGTGAGGGTCACAAACTTCATCATAATCATCGGGCCGATAGCTACGCACTCGTCATACTCAACCCCCTTATTGCCAACCAATTCCTTAATAACATCGGTAACCAGGCCCTTCACGCCCTCCGAGCCGTCATCGGTGGCAATATAGAGATTTGCCGCAACCTTACGCATATCCTCGGTGTAGATAAGCAGTGACGAGTTCTTAGCACCGATAATCACATCGGCCTCCACGCCGTGCTCGTGCAACCACTTAACCTGCGGATAGACCGGAGCCGTGCCTACACCTCCCGCAACAAAGAGGTAGCGGCGACCCTTCAACTCCTCGGGTGAGAGCTTCACGAACTCCGAAGGATTGCCCAGCGGACCCGCAAAGTCAGCCAGCGAATCGCCCTCGTTCAAGGCGCAAATCTTCTTGGTCGAAACTCCGATAGTCTGGGTTACGATGGTCACTGTTCCCTCCTCGCGGTCGTAGTCCGCAATGGTGAGCGGAATACGCTCGCCCACCTCATCGGCACGAACAATCACAAACTGACCCGGCTGTGCCGCTCGAGCCACACGCGGAGCATCGATACACATAAGGCATATATTCTCCGCCAAGTAGCGTTTTTCTTTGATTCTAAACATAGTTCTATCCTATTTCTTCAATTATCCTACTCCTCAATTATCGCCGTCACACGTAGCGTCCGCATCGGATGCTCGGGATCGTTGGTCACAATCCTAACTCGCTCCGAGAGTGGACCATAGTCGATTCGCAACGGATTTAACCTCAATTCGACATCTCGTCTTTCACCGGCTGCAATCTCATCACCTGCTGACAGAGAGAGCGTTACGGTAGAGTGCAAAACCTCTACAGCTCGGATTTTCAAAGGGGCAGTACCCTTATTTTCTATCGTAAAGTGGTCGATACGTTGCTCTTCGTGACGTTTTACGGCCCCAAATTTAACAATATTTTTCATTACTTCGACCTTTGGGGCGCAATTACGCGCAATTTTATCGCTATTATCCACAATTATACCCGTCACCGAAATAAAGGCCTCGGAGTGCTTGCCATTAACCTCGAAATCGACCATCGCATCCACGGTGCCATATCTCGAGGAGCCCAAGGGTACACTATATATAATAGTAAGTTCACCCTGTTCTTGAGGCGCAAGATGTTCGGGATAGCGCAACTGCATAACTCCGCAGGGGTACTTCTCGAAAGCTCGCAGGCGCACCGCTCTATTAGAAGTGTTGATTATCTTCATAGCCGTAGTGGCAGGTTTACCCTGCTCAACGTATGCAAAGGCGTGGAAATTATCCTCAAGCCTCACCCCCGCGCCCACAAAATGCGGAAACCGCTCCTCGACACTGCGCGGACGCTCCTCGACAAAGCCCGAGATATGCAACTTAATGGAGGGTCCGCCCTGTGAGGTCTGCACCGAGATACGCTTCTCGAAGGCTCCCGGGCGATTCATCGGGTCGAAAGTCACCCTGATAATCCCCGTACTGTCGGGCATAATGGGTTTGCGGTCGAACTGCGCCACCGTGCATCCGCAGGTGGTCGATACCGAAAGTATCACCACCGGCTCATCTCCCTTGTTTCGTAATTGGAACGAATGGTCCACACGACCGCCCTCCTCGCGGATATTGCCAAAAGAGTGTTCTGTGGAGTCGAAAACGATGGTCGATTGCGCAAAAATCTCAACACTGCACAACAGCGTGACAATGAGGATATTTATATGTAAGAATAGTCTCATACGGAGTACAAAGGTATATTTTTTTTGAAAATTTTTGCACAAAAGTTTTGCAGAATAAAAAAAAAGCCCCTATATTTGCACTCGCAAAAAGCAAAAAGCCTGAATAGCTCAGTCGGTTAGAGCACATGACTGTTAATCATGGGGTCCTAGGTTCAAGTCCTTGTTCAGGCGCATTTCGGGAGTTTAGCTCAGCTGGTTCAGAGCATCTGCCTTACAAGCAGAGGGTCGGCGGTTCGAATCCGTCAACTCCCACAAGCCAATCAAGCAAAAGATGTTGAGAAATCAACATCTTTTTTGTTTTATATAGCATAGACAAACTTGTTTGGTTAAGGCTATATAAAACAGAAAAGCAACGAGTCATCGTCTTTTGCGAGATAGGCTTATGTGGCCCCGCGGGAGCGATACGGAAAGGCGTTAAGCGGAGCAGACATCGTCTGCGCAGTAGCCAATCCGTCAATTTTCAATTATATTTACATTCCTACCCCATCCCCCTCCCTTTGACAAAGGAAGGGGCTTTTAATTAGCAACGGGTTTTGCGAATAG
>JBGUTM010000140.1:0-10950 GCA_045133075.1 Alistipes sp.
CATTGCCGAGACATCGACACCCTCCGAGCGCAGTTCGGCAATAGCCTCGCGCATAATCTTCTGGTAGGTCTCAAATCCGATGTCGGCAATAAATCCGCTCTGCTCCGCGCCGAGCAGATTACCCGCTCCGCGTATATCCAGATCCTGCATAGCGATATTGAACCCCGAGCCGAGGTCCGAGAACTCCTCGATAGCCCTCATTCGCCGGCGGGCATCGCTCGAGAGCAGTTCATCCGGTGGGGTGAGCAGATAGCAATATGCCTTCTTATCGCTACGGCCGACACGTCCGCGCAGCTGGTGCAGGTCGCTCAGACCGAAGTTCTGGGCATCGTTGATGATTATGGTATTCACATTGGGAATATCTATTCCGCTCTCGACAATCGTGGTTGCAATCAACACATCGAAATCGCCATAGATAAAGTCCATAATCAGCTTTTCGACCTCCGCGGCCGGCATTCTTCCGTGTGCAATACGGGTACGCACCGCGGGGCATAGTGCGTTAATTTTGCGTTGCAGAGCAGGCAACTCATCAACCTTGTTATGAATGAGATATACCTGTCCATTACGTGCCAGCTCGGCCTCAATGGCATCGCGCACAATCTCCTCCGAGTAGACGTGCGACTCGGTAACTATCGGGCGGCGGTTGGGTGGCGGGGTCGAGATGACCGACAGATCGCGTGAGCCCATAAGCGAGAATTGCAACGTGCGCGGAATGGGTGTAGCCGTCAGGGTCAGCGTATCGACATTGACACTCATCTGCGTCAGCTTCTCCTTGGCCGCCACACCGAACTTCTGCTCCTCATCAATAATAAGCAATCCCAGGTCGTGGAAGCGGACACTCTTGCCCAGCATCTTATGCGTACCAATCAGGATATCTATCTTTCCGGTCTCGAGGTCGGCTATAATCTGTCGTGTCTCGGCCGCCGTCTTGGTGCGGTTGAGATACTCTACCCTCACGGGCAGGTCACGCAGACGCTCCATAAAGGAGCGATAGTGCTGCAATGCCAAAATCGTGGTCGGCACCAGCACCGCCGTCTGTTTACCATCGACCGCCGCCTTGAATGCCGCTCGGATGGCCACCTCGGTCTTGCCGAAGCCAACATCGCCACAGACCAATCTATCCATCGGCTGCGATGACTCCATATCCCGCTTCACTGCCTCGGCTGCCGCCTGCTGATCGGGAGTATCCTCCCACATAAACGAAGCCTCCAACTCCTGTTGCAGATAGGTATCGGCCGAGAAGGCAAAGCCCTTGCTCGCCTTGCGCTTGGCATAGAGGGCGATAAGCTCGCGCGAGATATCCTTAACGGCCTTTTTGGTCGCATTTTTGAGCTTCTGCCACGCTCCACCGCCGAGTTTATAAATCTTCGGAGGCTCGCCATCGCCGCTCTTATATCGCGAGATGCGATGCAGCGAGTGGACATTCACAAACAGAACATCGTTATCCTTATAGACCAGCTTGATGGCCTCGTGCATCTTGCCATTCTCGTTAATCTTGACCAATCCGCCGAAGCGGCCCACACCGTGATCGATATGCACAACGTAGTCACCCACCTGCAGAGCATTCAGCTCGGCTATGGTCATCTGCTCATCACGCTTAATCTCACCATTGATACGGTAGCGTTGATATCGCTCGAAGATCTGGTGGTCGGTATAGAGACACATCTTCAGGTTGTGATCCACAAAACCCTCGTGTAGTGTCACGGGCAGAGCCTTAGGCTCGGCATTGGCTCGGCCTATCTGGTGGAAGATATTGTCCAGACGCTCAATCTGTGCGCGATTCTCCGAGAGGATATAGCAGTCGTATCCCTGCTCGGTATGCTCGATAATATCGTCTGCCAGTATCTCGAAATTTTTATTGAAAGAGGGTTGTGGCGTGGTCTTGAACTCTACAACCACATCGGCCCTACGCTCGCGCAGGGTGTCGCGCAGGGTCACCACTCTACTCTGATCCATATCCCCCAGCAGAGCCTTGCGGCTGGTCAGCACATTATCAATCTCGGATGGCTCATCCATCTCCGAGAGCATCTTACGGCATAGATCATCGACCTTACGCAAGGCATAGTCCGCATCCGCAAACCACCAGGTCACATCGCCGCCGACAAAGCGTGCCAGCGACACCTTACGCTCGCTGCGCGAGTTGATATTGGGGATAATGTCAGCCCGCTCGATACGCTCGGCCGAGAGCTGACTCGAAATCTCGAATCGGCGAATAGACTCCACCTCATCACCGAAAAAGTCGAAACGGAAGGGGCGACTTTCGGCATAAGAGAAGATATCCACAATACCGCCTCGCAGCGAGTATTGACCCGGCTCGTAGACAAAATCGACCCTCACAAAGCCCATACCCTCAAGCATATCCTCCAAGTCGGCAATCTGCATTCTGTCACCTACGCTGATGGTGAGCATCCCGCCAGACATCTCCTCGGGCTCGACCACTGCCTCGGCCAATGCCTCGGGATAGGTGCAGATGACCATATACCCCTTGCCGGCAGCCCCTCTGAGAGCATTTATCGCATTGGTGCGTTGCACCACCCCCTGTGCATCCTCTGCGCGATAGGCTATCGAGCGTTTATACGAGGAGGGAAAGAAGTATATATGCTCCTCATCGAGCAGAGTATAGAAGTCATTGAGCAGGTAGGCAGCGGCATCCCTATCCTCGGCCACGAAGATATGAACTCCGCCCACACGCTCTATCGCCGCCGCAGAATATGACGAAAGAGCCCCGCCAACCAACTCCTCGAGTCGGATGGTAGAACTCTCTCTCTTCAATTCGCGGCATAACTTTCCGAGCGACTTCGCGCCCTCAAAGAGCCGTAAAACATTATTCATATTCGCACAGGCTCGTGTAACACCAAAATCACCTTATCAGGCGACCTCTATTCAAACAGGTTCTTGCCCTTGCGGTCCTGGTAGCGCACATCCACAATACCCAGGCTCTGATTAGCCCGAATATCAATCCACACTCCGTAACGCCACATCCATCTCATCCTGAGCGACCACATTCCCTTGCGCAGGTAGGCCGCAACGTAGGGGCTCACAACCAGACGCACGTAGCTCTTCTTGCGATCCTGCGTCAGGAACGAAATCTGATTCTCAATCTTGCGGTCGAGCAGAATTGTGGGCTCGATCTTACCCGTTCCGTTGCAGGTCGGGCAGACATCGCGGATGTCGCTCACTGCCACGGGACGTATTCTCTGGCGCGTAATCTGCATCAGGCCGAACTTCGTAAGCGGCAGCACTGTATGCTTAGCCTTGTCCGAGGCCATCAGTCGTTTCATCTCCTCATAGAGGGTCTGTCGATTCTGCGCCTTATGCATATCTATAAAGTCTACAATCACGATACCACCCAGGTCGCGCAATCTGAGCTGACGGGCAATCTCGTGAGCCGCCGCAAGGTTCACATCCATCGCGGTCTGCTCCTGATTATCCTCTGCCTTGGTACGGTTGCCCGAGTTTACATCAATGACGTTCATCGCCTCGGTGTGCTCGATAATCAGATAGGCACCCCTCTTGAGCGAAACATATCGCGCAAAGAGAGACTTAATCTGACGTGCAATATCGAAATTATCGAAGATAGGCAGCGTTCCGCGGTATAGTTTTACGATCTTCTCGCGGTCGGGGTCTACCACGCGGATATAGCTGCGTATATTGTTATACATCGCTTCATCATCGACAATAATCTGCGAAAAAGAGCCATCGAGGGTGTCGCGAATGATGGTGTTTGCGCGGCTCATCTCGCTCATCAACAGAGCGGGAGCCTGACTTTTACGTATTTGTTGGAGCGTCTTATACCACTTCTCGACCAGCGCGAGGATATCCTGCTCGATATCCAGGTCGGTGGCATTCACGGCAGCCGTGCGGATGATAACTCCGAAATTTTTGGGCAACACGGCGGCAGCCACGCGCTTAAGACGCTTTTTCTCTTCGTTCGAACGAATCTTCTGCGAGAGGAATATCTTGGATGTGAAGGGAACCAGCACCACATTACGACCTGCAAGCGATATATCCGAGGTCAGGCGGGGGCCCTTGGTCGAGATTGCCTCCTTGGCAATCTGTACCATTATGGTCTGACCCACCTCCAGGTGCGAGGTTATCTTCTCGTTCTTGACGTTGATAGCCTCCTCGAGTTTCATTGCCTCGAGTTTCAACCCTCGCTTTCCGGGTTGATAACTCGACACAAGCTTCTTGAGTGATGGGAAGTGACCACCCATATCAAGGCTATGGATAAAGGCATCGCGCTCGTGTCCGATATTGACGAATGCAGCGTTCAGTCCGGGCATAATCTTTCGCACCTTGCCCAGATAGATATCGCCCACCGCAAAACCGTTCTGTGTCTGCTCCTTATTGAGCTCCACGAGCACCTTATCCTCGCAAAGAGCGATGGTCATTTCGGTCGGGGTTACACTGATAATTAGTTCTCGATTCATAGTCGAATAACCTTAAACATTAAATAGGTAAAGGTAAAGGAGCTAACCCCTTTACCTTTAATTTACCTATAATCGCTGTGAAGAGGTTTACTACTTCTTCTTGTGACGATTCTTACGGAGACGCTTCTTGCGCTTGTGAGTCGCCATCTTATGGCGCTTGTGCTTCTTTCCGTTAGGCATAATTAAAAAGTTTTTGAGTTAGAAATTACTTAATCTTCGCAGTAAAGCTCTTTGCAGGCTTGAATGCGGGGATATTGTGAGCGGGAATGGTGATAGTCGTATTCTTCGAGATATTACGAGCCACCTTCTGCGCACGCTGCTTGATGATAAAACTACCGAAGCCACGGAGGTAAACGTTCTCGTTCTCAGCCAAAGAACCCTTAATGCTCTCCATAAATGCCTCTACGATTGCCTGTACCTGAACCTTCTCGGCACCGGTCTGCTTAGCGATTTCGCTAACGATATCTGCTTTTGTCATAACTTGGTGTAAATTTATAAAATTTGTAACTACTTCATCTTTGCACCCTTCACAGAATACTCCGCAAAAGGTCTGCAAATATACGCTTTATTTTATTATCGGCCAACAACAAGCACTTTTTTTTCAATCTTTTTGCATTTTTTTTACTTTTAAGCTGTTTTTGACTCTCCAAAAACTTAACAAGCAGCAGAAACCTTATTACAAAATTCTATCCAAAAGCCTATTACTCCTTTAGATACTTATCCAACCAGCCGAAGAACTCGCGGTTCCAAACCAACGAATTTTGGGGTTTGAAGACCTGATGAGCCTCGTTCTCGAACTCCACCAAGCGGGCATCTATACCCCTCGCTCGTGCAGCCGTAAAGGCCTGCAAAGACTGGGTATAGGGGATGCGGAAATCGTACTCGCCCGTGATAATCAGAATCGGCGTATCCCATCTGTCTACAAACTTATGCGGAGAGTTGGCATACGAACGCTGAGCCGTGCGATTGTTCTTATCCCAATAGGGGCCGCCGTAGTCGTTATTGATAAAGAAGAGCTCCTCGGTTTCGCCATACATAGACTCGAAGTTAAAAATTCCGCAGTGGGCAATGAATGCCTTAAATCGTTTCTGATGACAACCCGCCAGGAAGAATGTCGAGTAGCCGCCATACGAAGCACCTACACAGCCCAATCTCTCACGGTCGCACCAGCTCTCACGAGCCACATCATCAATAGCCGAGAGGTAGTCGCGGATATTCTGACCCGAGTAGTCGCCCGAAATCTGGTCGAGCCACTCCTGGCCAGACGAGGGCAGACCTCTGCGGTTGGGGGCCACGACCACATATCCCTGCGCAGCCATCAGCTGGAAGTTCCAGCGATAGCTCCAGAACTGGGACACCACACTCTGAGGGCCACCCTGGCAGTAGAGCAGCGTGGGATACTTCTTTGCAGGGTCGAAGTCGGGCGGGAGGATAACCCACACCAACATCTTCTTACCATCCGTAGTCTTCACCCAACGCTTCTCGACCTTACCCATAGGGATATTGTCGTAAATCTCCTGATTAACATTCGAGATTTGCATCAGCTTACCATCCTCGGGGCACACCTCGAAGAGTTCGGTAGCGTGGGTAATCTTCTGCATAGCCACAACCTTTCTTCCGCCGGCGATAGTTGCCGAGACGATATCGTGGTCACCCGAGGTGAGCACCTCAACCTCACCATCGAGGGTTACGCGGCAGAGCTGATGGGTAGCCTCAATCGGCGACACGAACCACAGAGCCTCATCACCATCCCAAATAAGGTTGGTGGCATTGTAGTCGAATGCAGCCGTCAAATCGCGCATCTGGCCGGTCTCGGAGTTCCACACAAACAGACGCTCCTTATCGGACTCATTGCTGGCACGGCGTTGCGAGCGGAAGGCTACAAGTTTACCATTAGGCGAGAAGGTCGGGTATTTATCGTAACCCGGCATCTGCGCCACACGGCGGCGATCGGTATTGAGCTCCACGCCATCGGGCAGAGCCTTACAGATGTTGGTACTCTCGCCCGAAGCCACATCATATATAAATATATCGGAGTCGGTCGAGATGGCATACTCATATCCGGTGAGAGGCTTGCAGGTATAGGCCAGCTTCACGCCATCGGCACTCCAGGCGATCTCCTCGGCATCGAAATAGGGTGCCAACGGAGCATCCCAAGCACTATCTGCACCTATAATATCTACCCCCTGCGAGGCCTTACCCTCGGCCGAGAGGTCACCCACAAAGATATGCAGATAGGAGCCCTCATCCCAATAGTTCCAATGGCGGCACATCAAATCGTCATAGATTCGCGCCTTCGACTTGGGCAGATCCTTGTGCACATCGGCCGACTTGCGATCGCATACCTGCACACGCTGAACATAGAAGAGTTTATCGCCACGGGGCGAAATGCCGTAGGCCTCGACATCTTTATCGAAGGCCGACACCTGCTCGACACGCTTACCCTCTGTTGTCATCGACCATATCTGGCTCGAGCCGCTGCGATCCGAGAGGAAGTATATCTTCGCGCCATCCGCACTCCACTTGGGGTCGTGATTATTGGAGGCGTGGTCGGTCAGTTGCGTAACAGCACCTGAGGTCATATCGCGCAGATAGATTGCCGTAACTCCGCGGTTCTCCTCCATATTATAATAGGTAACAGTATAGAGCAGTCGGCCACCATCGGGCGATAGTGTTGCCGCGCCGATGCGGCCCATCTTCCACATCACCTCAGGGGTAAATTTCGCTGCTGCAATCTCCTCCGCAGTCAGCGCATTGTCGATTTTGAGAGGTTGCGGACGCTGCTCACAACCGGTAAGGCAAGATAACAAAGCCATAAATAAGAGTAATTTTTTCATACTGTTTATCGGTTTAACTTCAAATATATTTCGTAAATTTGCGGTATAAAACTACAAAAAAGTGTAAACAATGTACCCAATCGTCCATTTTCTCGACAAAAGCGCAACCTTCATCGACCACGCGGCCGACACATCATCATTTGATATGGTGATAGCCGCCACCGAGGATACTTCCCGAGCGAAGGTATTAAAAATTCTCGAGAATCACAACAACATCGCCATAATCTCGAACAATGCGAACGAGGCCTTCACCGCCTTTGCCGAGGAGTTTAAGTTCGTGGTGGCTGCCGGAGGCGTAGTCCTCGACAGTGACGGCAAGACGTTGATGATTTCGCGCCGTGGACGCTGGGATCTCCCCAAAGGCCACTGGGAGGAGGGCGAGAGCATCGAGGAGTGTGCCCTGCGCGAGGTGGCCGAGGAGACTGGAGTGGTCCCCTCGGAGATTCTCGGGCCGATATGCAATACTTTCCACACCTACAACGTTTACGGAGTGTGGGAGCTTAAGTGTACCCACTGGTTCCTGATGCGCGGAAAGAGCGAGCAGACAACCCCACAACTCGAGGAGGGCATTTCGGCTGCCGAGTGGCTTACGCCCGAGCAGGTATGCAAGGCTCTGCGAGAGTCGTACCCAACGATTCGCAAAGTTTTTGCATCGCTATAATCCGACTGCGCGACACAGGCCGTAGTACAAACTAAAAAAAAGGACAACAACGTGGTAAAGATTCTCTGGGTAGATGACGAAATAGAGTTGCTCAAGCCGCACGTTCTCTTTCTGAAGAGCAAGGGTTACGAAGTGGATACCTGCAACAACGGATACGATGCTATAGATATGGCCTCCGAGACGGCCTACGACCTTATAATCCTCGATGAGATGATGCCCGGTATGACCGGACTGGAGACCCTGCCCCTAATCAAGGATGCACGCCCATCGACACCCGTGATTATGGTCACCAAGAGCGAGGAGGAGAACATTATGGATAAGGCCATAGGCTCCAAGATCGCCGACTACCTCATCAAGCCCGTAAACCCCAATCAGGTGTTGCTCTCGATAAAGAAGCACGTCCATTCGCGACAGCTCGAGAGCGAACAGGCCACAGCCGACTACCGCGCCGAGTTCGGCCGCATCAGCACCCTCTACCAGAGTGCCTCAACATTCTCGGATTGGTGTAACATCTACCGTAAGCTCACCGCGTGGGATATCGAGCTCTCGGCATCAGGAGATCAGAGCATCAACGAGGTGCTGCTCTACCAGAAAAATGAGGCCAATCAGGAGTTCTGCAAGTTTGTCCGCCAAAACTACAAGGATTGGATCAACCGCCGCGATGAGAATACGCCCGTGATGTCGCATACCCTTATGCGCAGCCGCATATTCCCCACCATTGAGCAGAAGGGCAAGACCACCCTGCTGCTGATCGACAACTTCCGCTACGACCAGTGGCGTTCGATTAGCGCGATGCTCAACGGGTGGTTCGATGTCGAGGTCGATGACTTCTACTGCGCCATCCTGCCCACAGCTACCCAGTATGCCCGCAATGCAATCTTTGCAGGCCTGATGCCGCTGGCCATCGACAAAATTATGCCTAACCGCTGGCTCAACGACAACGAGGAGGGTGGTAAAAACCAATATGAGGAGGAGTTCCTGCGCCGACAACTCGCCTCCTCGGGCCGCACCTGGAAGACCACCTTCGACAAGCTCATCCGCCCCGAGGCGGGTCGCAAGTTGGTAGATAACTTCCGCCGTGTGCTCGATGCCGACTTCTCGGTCATCGTATACAACTTCCTCGACATCCTCTCACACGCCCGCACCGAGACCGACATCATCCGCGACCTCACAGAGAACGATGCCTCATTCCGCTCGCTCACCCGCTCGTGGTTCGAACACTCGGAGCTCTTCACGATGCTCAAGCTACTCTCGGAGAGCGGTCGAACGGTCATCATCACCTCCGACCACGGCACCGTGCGCGTGGACAACCCCATCCGCATCACGGGTGACAGGGCCACCTCGTCAAACCTGCGATACAAGACAGGGCGTAACCTAGCATACAACCACCGCGAGGTATTCGAGATTACCAAGCCCGAAGAGGTACAACTCCCATCGGGAAACCTCTCCTCAAGCTACATCTTTGCATACAATCGCGACTTTATCGTCTACCACAACGATGCCAATAAGTACATCCGCTACTACCGCGACACCTTCCAACACGGAGGTATCTCGATGGAGGAGATGATTGTCCCCTACATTGTACTCAAACCCAAAAACTAAGAAACATTTTAAGTCACTATGCAGACCATTACAATAGACTCACAGAGCGAACTCCGCACCGTTGCGGATGCCATACTTCAAAGCCTTGACGGCCGTTCAATTGTAGCCTTTTATGGGCAGATGGGTGCCGGCAAGACCACCCTCATTCGTGAGATTCTCGCCCTGCTCGGCTCAAACGATGTGGTCACAAGCCCCACATTTGCACTTGTGAATCAATACTCCACAGCCACCGGCCAGGCGGTCTACCACTTCGACTTCTACCGCATAAACCGTCTGGAAGAGGCTTTCGATCTGGGATACGAAGAGTATTTCTACTCGGGAGATCTGTGTCTTATCGAGTGGTCGGAGAAGATTGGTGAACTACTGCCCGAAGATGTGATGACCGTCACCATACACGTCAACTCCGAGAGTTCACGCACATTCGAGATTGATTGCTAATGACTAAAGTGCCGGCAAGGCCGACATCTTGACATATCGACCCTCGCCAAGACTCTCATAGCAGAATATCTTGAGCCCGTTGGTCAGCATCAGATATCGCGCACCAACCACCGAGTTATAACGCACCGCCTGATCCAGCACATCCTGCGAAATCTCAACATCTGCCGCCTTGCACTCAACCAGCAGCAGCGGCTCTGCCTTACCGCGCCCGACAACAACTATATCGGCACGTTGCGACTGACCATTAAGTGCCACGGGGTACTCCGTGATGATACGCTGCAACTCCACACCACACCATCCGACAAGATACTCAATAACGTGACGGCGCACCCACTCCTCAGGAGTGAGTAGCAGATATCCGCCTCTGACCCGATCGGGGATATAGCTCTTGCCATCCCTCTCGCGAAGAGGTAAAACCACGGCAGGAAATTTGAGTTTGGGCAGTTCGGCCATTGTTTGACGATTGTTTAACGAAAAATTTGTATCTTTGGCACAAAGATATGAAAATTATGAAAATTTTACTCACCGGTCTACTTCTTTTGTTCGCATCGGGACTATATGCCCAAACCGTACCGAGCCTCGGCTGCGAAGCACCTCGCCGCACAATAAAGCCTTACGCTTCGGTCGAAGAGGCCCTGCGTTCGAGCGATGAACCCTCACGATACATCTCGCCCTTGGTCGAATGGAAACGCACCGAGGAGGGTGGCTCTGTAACCCTATCGACAACCTATATCTACCCCGCCGCGTGGCTCAATCGCCAACTCCTCGTGCGCGTGGAGTCGGCATCGAGCGGCTACACCGTGATTGCCAACGGCTCGGAGGTTGGTCACACAACCAATGGCACAAACCCCGCAGAGTTTAACGTAACACGCAAGTCGCAACAGGGCACCAACGAGTTACAAATCATCTTTTCGGGCGAGAATCCTACCGCCCCCCTACTCACCACAGGAGCCCCCAACCTCGGCAAGGTCTCGATCGTGGC
>JBGUTM010000141.1:0-4009 GCA_045133075.1 Alistipes sp.
ATTAACTTTCTGTCCCATTTGTTACTTGTTTTCTGCGATTACCATTTTATCAACTACGATAGTTACGTGGTTCGAACGCTTGCGAATGCGGTGAGCGCGACCCTGAGGCGCAGCCTGAATACGCTTCAACATACGACCGCCATCTACGAATACCTCCTTCACGCAGAGTGTGGTATCCTCCAGACGCTCGTTCTCGTTCTTTGCCTCCCAGTTAGCGATAGCCGACTTGAGGAGCTTCTCCATTCTGATAGATGCCTCCTTCTTCGAGTAGCGAAGGATACCCAATGCCTTGTTGATCTCAACGCCGCGGATGATATCTGCTACCAGACGCATCTTACGGGGAGAGGTCGGGCAATCGCGCATAATAGCGATAGCTTTCTGCTTCTTTTCAGCCTTTAATTTCTCGGCTCTTATTGATTTTCTTGCACCCATTTTTTACTACTTTTTCTTGTTACCTCCATGACCACGGAAATTACGCGTAGGAGCGAACTCACCGAGTTTGTGACCTACCATATTCTCTGTAACGTAAACGGGAATAAACTTATTTCCGTTGTGGACAGCGATCGTCTGACCTACGAAGTCAGGCGAAATCATACTTGCTCGTGACCAAGTCTTGATGACAGACTTCTTATTGCCCTCTGCCTGTGCGATTACTTTCGCCTCGAGTTTCGGGTCGATAAACGGTCCTTTTTTTAATGAACGACTCATTGTACTCTATTTAATTATTTTTTCTTTCGTGAAATAATGAACTTAGCGGTCGTCTTCTTCGGGTTGCGAGTCTTGTAACCCTTAGCCAACAGACCCTTACGCGAACGCGGGTGACCTCCAGACGCACGTCCTTCACCACCACCCATCGGGTGATCAACAGGGTTCATTACGACACCACGGTTGCGAGGACGACGACCAAGCCAACGCTTGCGTCCAGCCTTACCATCGCTCTCGAGGTTATGGTCTACGTTCGAAACCACACCTACCGTAGCGCGGCAAGTTACGAGTACCATACGAGTCTCACCTGAAGGCAACTTGATGATGGCAAACTTGCCCTCACGTGCCAAAAGCTGAGCATACGAGCCGGCAGAACGTGCCATTGCAGCACCCTGACCGGGGTAGAGTTCGATAGCGTGGATAACGGTACCGAGCGGAATCTCGCTCAGGAACAGTGTGTTACCCACCTCGGGTGCAACGCCTGCACCGCTCATGATAGTCTGACCTACCTGAAGTCCGTTAGGAGCGAGGATGTAGCTCTTCTCTCCGTCAGCATAGACAACAAGTGCAATGCGCGCTGTACGATTAGGATCGTACTCAATAGTCTTTACAGTTGCAGCAATCCCATCCTTCGAGCGCTTGAAATCAACGTTACGATACATCTGCTTGTGACCGCCACCAATGTAGCGTACGGTCATCTTACCGGTGTTGTTACGTCCACCTGTGCTCTTCTTCGGGCTGAGCAACGACTTCTCGGGCTTGTTCGTGGTGATCTCCTCGAACGTACCGATAATCTTATGTCTTGTACCGGGAGTTACCGGCTTAAACTTTCTTACTGCCATCTCTTATTAGATATTACTGTAAAAATCAATCTTATCTCCATCCTTCAAGGTAACGAATGCCTTCTTGAAGTTGTTAGCGCGACCCTCAAGAAGACCTGCCTTGGTGTAGCGGCTCTTGAGTTTACCCATATAATTCACCGTATTTACATCCTTTACAACTACGTTGTACATCTGCTCTACGGCGTTACGGATCTGCAGCTTATTAGCTCTAACGTCAACGATGAAACCGTAGCGGTTCAGTTTTTCGCCCTGAATCGTCATCTTCTCGGTCAAAATAGGCTTAATAATTACTTCCATTTTTCTACGTTTTTAAGCTAACATTACATTCAATACATTTTCTGCACCCTCTACCATAACCAGAGCCGAGGCGTTCATCACTTCGTAAGTGTTGAGGTTCGAAGCCAAGATCGGCTTAACCGAAGGAATGTTACGGCACGAGAGCTGAAGGTTGAGGTTCGATTCCGGCAAAACCAGCAATACCTTCTTGTCCGATACTTTCAAAGCCTCTGCGAGTGCTACTACTGCCTTGGTCTTGGGAGCCTCCATCGAGATTGCCTCTACCACGGTGATTGCACCTGCCTGTGCCTTGTAAGTGAGTGCGCTGCGGCGAGCGAGCTGCTTAAGCTTCTTGTTGAGTTTGAAGCTATAGTCGCGAGGTACGGGACCGAATACGCGACCGCCACCCGGGAACAACGGTGACTTGATGCTACCGCAACGTGCACCACCTGTACCCTTCTGTCTCTTTAACTTGCGAGTCGAACCAGCAACTTCGTTACGCTGCTTCGCCTTGTGAGTACCCTGACGCTGGTCTGCCAAATACTGCTTTACGTCAAGATAGATAGCGTGGTCATTAGCCTCCACGCCGAAGACTGCGTCGTTGAGGACTACCTTACGACCTGTCTCTTGTCCTTGTGTGTTCAATACAGCTAATTCCATACTACTTCTCAATAGTTAAATAAGCACCTTTTGCCCCCGGAATCGAACCCTTAACCAGGATAAGATTGTTCTCGGGGATTACCTTTAATACTTTGAGGTTAAGTACCTTAACCTGCTCACCACCCATCTGGCCGGGCAAACGCTTACCCTTGAAGACGCGTGACGGATAAGACGATGCACCAAGCGAACCCGGCTTACGCTGACGGTTGTGCTGACCGTGGGTCTGACCACCTACTCCACCGAAACCGTGACGCTTAACAACGCCCTGAAAACCTTTACCCTTCGAGATACCGGTTACGTCTACCCAGTCCTCCTCCGAGAACATCTCGACTGTAAGAGTATCGCCAAGGTTCACTTCGGGCATACCCTTGAATTCAGCCATCTTGCGTTTGGGGGTAGTGCCGGCCTTCTTGAAGTGTCCTAACAAACTGTTGCTGGTGTGCTTTTCACTCTTGTCGTCATAGGCAATCTGAACTGCCTCGTAGTTATCCTTCTCGACAGTCTTGATTTGCGTAACTACACACGGACCAGCCTCAATGACAGTGCATGGTATGTTCTTACCCTCGGCACTGTAAACGGAAGTCATTCCGATTTTTTTTCCAATTAGTCCTGACATTTTTGTCTAATTACGTTTGTTAATAAAAAAGTGATTCTGTTATACCTATATTATATATATACGTACTTTGTTGTTTGGTTCGAGGTGAGGTGGCGATTGACCACCTCGCCTCTTGCCGTTTTGTTCAGCCTCCCTCCGGACATACAAGTCTCCTCATCGGCAACACTCCTACGTCCTGGGGGTATGCTATCACACCTTGATCTCTACCTCAACACCCGAGGGGAGCTCGAGCTTCATCAGAGCATCGATGGTCTTCGGTGTCGAAGAGTAGATGTCGATGATGCGCTTGAAGGTGCAGAGCTGGAACTGCTCACGTGCCTTCTTGTTTACGAAGGTCGAGCGGTTTACAGTGAAAATCTGCTTCTTCGTGGGCAGGGGTACCGGACCGCTAACCATTGCATCGGTGCTTCTTACGGTCTTAACGATCTTCTCTGCCGACTTATCAACCAAGTTGTGGTCGAAAGACTTAAGCTTAATTCTAATTTTCTGATTCATATCGTTTCTTTGTATTATTCTAAATCCTTACGTTTACCGGCCGACTTCTCGATGATCTCCTTTGCCAAGTTAGCAGGAACCTCCTCGAAGTGCGAGAACTCCATCGATGATGTTGCGCGACCAGACGAGATGGTACGTAGAACGGTTACATAACCGAACATCTCCGAGAGGGGTACCTTAGCCTTAACGACACGAGCCGTACCCTTCGACTCCATACCCTGAATCTGACCACGGCGCTTGTTAAGGTCACCGATGATATCACCCATGCTCTCCTCAGGAGTTACTACCTCTACTGACATGATTGGCTCCATGATTACAGAACCTGCCTTTGGAGCTGCCTGACGGAAACCGTTACGAGCACAGATCTCGAATGAGAGCTGGTCTGAGTCTACTGGGTGGAATGAACCATCCTTGA
>JBGUTM010000142.1:0-33833 GCA_045133075.1 Alistipes sp.
GGGTATAGGCCTTAGCCGAGAGCTCCAGACGAGTCTCAACTGTTGTGTTACCTGTAGCCTCAATCTCGGCGATGATACGATCGTAATCCGAGGGATCGCAGACAACGGTCACATCCTTGAAGTTCTTCGCTGCACTGCGCAACATCGAGGGGCCACCGATATCGATATTCTCAACTGCATCCTCCATCGTAACCTCCGGCTTGGCGATGGTCTGACGGAAGGGGTAGAGATTTACGCAGACCATATCGATAAACTCGATGCTGTTCTCGCGCAGAGCCTCCAGGTGTGACTCATCATCACGGCGGGCCAGCAGACCTCCGTGCACCTTGGGGTGAAGGGTCTTAACTCGACCGTCACAAATCTCGGGGAAGCCCGTAACATCGCTGATGTTGATAACCTCCACACCGCTATCGCGGAGGAGCTTCATCGTACCGCCTGTGGCGATAATCTCCCAACCCAAACGGCGGAGGGATTGAGCGAAGGCTACTACGCCCTCTTTGTCGCTTACGCTTACTAACGCTCTCATATCCTTTATCTTATTATTTTTTCGATTTAACAATCTATTTAGAGCAGGGTCACACCCTCACCCTCAACAACACGGCCGATTACCGAAGCCTTCAAGCCATTCTTGGCGAGAATCTCCAGAGCCTTCTCGGCCTCCGACTCATCGAGAGCGATGACCATACCGACACCCATATTGAAGATGTTGAACATCTCGCGGTGTGCAATCTTGCCATACTTCTCCAGGAAAGCAAAGACGGGAAGAATCTCCCACGAGCCCTCCTTAACCTCGACACCCTGTCCCTCGCGCAGGATTCGCGGAATGTTTTCGTCAAAACCTCCACCGGTGATGTGGCTGATACCGTGAACATCGCAGTTACGAACAACATCCAGCACCTGCTTAACATAAATCTGGGTCGGGGTAAGCAACACCTCGCCAAGCATCTTCTCGGTGTGGAGCTCGGGATAGACCTTCTTCAAATCAAGTTCGTTGTCCGAAACGACCTTACGAACGAGCGAGAAACCGTTAGAGTGAACACCGCTCGAAGCGACACCTACCAACACATCGCCAACCTTAACCTTCGTACCGTCAATAAGTTTCTTGCGTTCAACAACACCACAGGTGAAGCCTGCGATATCGTACTCACCACCGCCATACATACCCGGCATCTCGGCAGTCTCGCCACCGATAAGTGCACATCCCGACTGACGGCAACCCTCGGCAACACCTGCCACGATAGCCTCAATCTTTGCCGGCTCGTTGTGACCGACAGCCACGTAGTCCAGGAAGAACAACGGCTCGGCACCCTGTGCCAACACGTCATTCACACACATAGCCACGGCATCGATACCGATGGTATCGTGCTTGTCCATCTCGAACGCCAACTTAAGTTTGGTACCAACGCCATCTGTACCGCTCACCAACACCGGCTCCTCGATATTAAGGGCTGCCAGGTTAAACATACCACCGAATGCGCCGATGTTACCCATAACACCTATACGCTCGGTCGATGCAACGTGTTTCTTGATGCGTTTAACGACCTCGTAACCTGCTTCAAGGTTTACGCCGGCCTTTTCATAACTTTCTGCCATATCTTTTATTTTTTGTTTGTTTTCGTTTCAGTTACTTGTTAGCCTCCTCAACCTTCTGATAGAGAGGGGTCGGATACTCACCATTGAAGCAGGCAAGACACATATCGCAACGTCCCACAGCCGACTTGAGCGTAGCATCATACGAGAGGAATGCCAATGAATCGGCTCCAATCTTCTTGCACGCCTCCTCAACTGTATGGTTGGCCAACATCAGCTCGTCCAATGTCGAGGTGTCCACACCATAGAAGCAAGGATGAGTCATCGTGGGGCTCGCAATGCGAACGTGCACCTCGGTAGCACCTGCACTGCGCAGCAAATCGACAATGCGGCGCGAGGTGGTGCCTCGTACAATCGAATCATCGACCATAACAACCCTCTTACCATTTACAATGGAACGTACTGCCGAGAGCTTCATTTTAACACCCAACTCGCGCAGCTCTTGCGAGGGTTGGATAAAGGTGCGACCCACATACTTATTCTTGATAAGGCCCATCTCGCAGGGCAGACCGCTTGCCTCGCTATAACCTTGCGCTGCCGAGAGGCTCGAATCGGGTACACCGATAACGATATCTGCATCCACGGGCGACTCCTGGTAAAGACGGCGACCCGACTCCTTACGGTAGGCGTGTACGTTACAACCCTCGATATCGCTATCGGGACGTGCGAAGTAGATATACTCCATAGCACACATCTTGTGATAGGTCTTCTCGGTATAGAATGACGAACGCAGACCCTTATGGTCGATGGTCACAATCTCTCCTGGCTCGACATCGCGCAAGAACTCGGCACCCATAGTGTCGAATGCACAGCTCTCGCTCGCCACGACATAGCCCTCACCCAATCGACCCAACGAAAGGGGGTGCAGGCCATACTTATCACGGCAGGCATAGATGCGATTCTTGGTCATAATCAGGAATGCAAAGGCTCCCTCAAGCAGATTCAACGCCGAGATTATCGAATTGATACGCGGCTCCTCCGGACTCTCCTTCTTGATAAGGTGTGCCAGCAACTCGCTATCGGTCATCGAGTGGAAGAGCGAACCTCTGCTCTCAAGTTCTTCACGCAGCTGTTTGGCATTGACGATATTTCCATTATTGGCAACTGCAAAATCGCCGGAGCCGTGGTGGAAGAAGAGCGGCTGGATATTGTCGATACTACGGCTTGCTGCTCCCGTATAGAGAACGTGGCCCATAGCCATATTTCCGTTCAGCTCCGACATCTTCGTCTCGTTGAAGACCTCCGACACGAGACCCTTGCCGCGATGGCGGCGCATCTTGCCCTCTGCATCGACACTCACAATACCGCAACCCTCCTGACCGCGGTGCTGCATCGTGTGCAGACCATAATATATCAGCGATGCCGCACGGCTTACTCCATATACTCCTAAAACACTCATAATAGTATAAATTTCTAACTAACCTAACCCTGTTTACTCACCTCTAAAATAACGTACTGCATTTGCAAAGAGGTTTTGCACCTTCTCGCCGGCGATATTCTTCATAAGATTCTCCTCATATCGCTCCGTGTGACCCATCTTACCGAGGATGCGACCGGTCGGGTCGGTGATACCCTCGATAGCATAGAACGAGCCGTTGGGGTTATGGGGAGCCTCAGCTGTGGGCTGACCCTCCGTATCGCAATAGCGGAATGCCACCTGTCCGTTACGGAAGAGTTGCTCGGCAAGCTCGGCACTAACCATAAACTTACCCTCACCGTGGCTCACTGCAATAGAGTGCAGGTCACCTGCCTCGAAGCCCTTGAGCCAGGGCGAAGTGACAGCCTCAACACGGGTGGTCACAATCTGTGAGATATGACGATTCACATCGTTGCGGAATAGCGTGGGTGACTCCTCGGTGACCATTCCCAGACGACCATAGGGCAACAGACCCGACTTAACCAATGCCTGGAAGCCGTTGCAGATACCCAATACCAGACCTCCTCTGTCGAGAAGGGCGTGGATAGCCTCGGTGATAACCTTATTACCCAGCACCGAGCAGATAAACTTACCGCTACCATCCGGCTCATCACCGGCCGAGAAGCCTCCACTCAATACGAAGATGTGACACGAGTCGATATAGCGTTTCATCTCGGCAATAGAGTCCGAGATATCATTTGACGTAAGGTTACGGAATACGCTGGTGGTAATCTCGGCACCCGCCTTGCGGAAGGCACGTGCAGTATCGTAGTCGCAGTTCGTACCGGGGAATACGGGCAGATATGCCACCGGATGCTCAACGGGAGCTCCCTCCCACTTGGCCATACGCACCGCCTCGTTAGCATACTCTGCCATCGGGGCTTTATTGTTACCCTTGTCGGGGTATACCGAGGTAAAACGCTCGGTATTAGCCTTGCGCAACATCTCGAGCGGCATCTTCTCGCCATTGATAGTGAGGGCCTGCTCCTGGCAGGTACGGCCCAACAACTCGACATTCGCAAAGTCGAGCGGCTCGACACTCTCAACCACAATCGAACCGTAAGCGTAGTCGAAGAGCATCGACTCCGACATCTGACACTCGGCACCGATGCGGTTACCGAACGACATCTTGGCCAATGCCTCGGCAACACCGCCAAAGCCCACTGCATAACCCGAAACAATCTTGCCATCGGCGATAGCCTTGGTAACAAAGCCGTAGTTCTCCTTCAGCTGCTCGGTATCGGGCATCAAGCTCTCGAGCGGGTTGTGCTTTACTATATATATATAATTACCTGTCTGCTTAAATTCGGGGCTAATGACCTTGTTGGCATCCACGGTGGTAATACCGAAGGCCATAAGCATCGGCGGCACATTCAGATCACCAAAAGTTCCACTCATCGAGTCCTTACCTCCAATCGAGGCGAGTTTGAGCTCCTCCTGCATCTTCAGCGCACCGAGCAGAGCAGCCAGAGGCTTACCCCACGTTGTGCGGTCAGCAGTCATTCGCTCAAAATACTCCTGATAAGAGAAGCGCATATTGTCGAATGCGGCACCCGCAGCCACAACCTTGGTCACAGCCTCGATAACCGAGTAGGCTGCACCGTGGTAGGGGCTCCACTCCGCAATGAAGGGGTTGTAGCCGAATGCCATAATGCTGGCTGCATCGGTGTAACCCTTGCCTACGGGAATCTTCTGCACCGAAACCTGAGTCTCGGTATCCTGTGTACGGCCGCCGAAGGGCATCAACACAGTCGATGCGCCGATGGTTGAGTCGAACATCTCGACAAGACCGCGCTGCGACACCACATTTCTATCCGAGAGGTTTTTCACCATTCGGTCGGTAAGGGTTGCACCCTCCAACTTACGCTCGAAGGGGTTGCAATCCTCCACTGCCGCGATAGTAGCCTTCGCATAGTGGGGTGCACCGGCACTATCGATAAAGCTACGAGCCATATCGACAACCTTCTGATCCTTGTTGAACATACGCATACGCGCCGTGTCGGTAACATTGGCTACGTGTGTAACCTCGACATTCTCCTCGGCACAGTATGCCTTGAACTCCTCGACATCCTTCGGTTCGATAACCACCGACATACGCTCCTGCGACTCACTGATGGCGAGCTCGGTCGAGTTAAGACCGCTATACTTCGTAGGAACTCTATCGAGGAAGATATCCAGACCATCAGCCAACTCACCGATAGCCACACTCACACCACCGGCACCAAAGTCGTTCGACTTCTTAATCAGGCGCGTCACCTCGGGACGGCGGAACAAGCGCGAGAGTTTGCGCTCCTCGGGAGCATTACCCTTCTGCACCTCGCTGCCACACTCCTCCAGTGAGGTTGCCGTGTGCTCCTTTGATGAGCCGGTAGCTCCACCAATACCGTCACGACCCGTGCGGCCACCCAGCAGCAGAACCACATCTCCCGCCGCGGGACGCTCACGGCGAACATTCTCGGCCTTAACGGCTCCAACTACAGCTCCTACCTCCAGACGCTTGGCGGTATAGCCATCGTGGAAAATCTCGCGAACGTGAGTAGTCGCAAGACCTATCTGGTTGCCATAGCTCGAGTAACCTGCCGCAGCCTTCGTGCTGATTACACGCTGGGGCAGCTTACCCTCGAGAGTCTCGTTCACCGGCTTGTAGATATCGCCCGCACCTGTCACGCGCATAGCCTGATATACGTAGCTACGGCCCGACAGCGGGTCACGGATTGCACCGCCCAGACAGGTCGAAGCACCACCAAATGGCTCGATTTCGGTCGGGTGGTTATGTGTCTCGTTCTTGAACTGGAGGAGCCACTTCTCGGGCTGGCCATCGACATCAATGGTGATGAACACGCTACAAGCGTTGTTCTCCTCGCTCACCTCCAGGTCATCGAGGAAGCCATTCTTACGCAGGTAACGTGCACCGATAGTTGCCAGATCCATCAGGCATACGCTCTTGTGCTCACGATTAAGGTCGCGGCGCATCTTCAGGTACAATGCCAGCGAAGAGTCTATCTCATCCTTAACGAACGACTCCTCAACCTCAATATCGTCCAGAACCGTGGTGAAGGTTGTGTGACGGCAGTGGTCACTCCAGTAGGTATCCAGAATGCGCAACTCGGTCTCGAAGGGGTCGCGGCCCTCCTCGCGGAAGTAGCGAATAACCTCACGCAGATCATCGCCATTCATCGCGAGGCCCATCTGGCGGCAATACTCCTCGGCCTTGCTCTCATCCATCGAGGTAAAGCCCTCGAGTACCGGCACCGCCTTCACAGGAGGATTCTCCATAAGACCCAGCTGGCCGAGATTCTTCTCGCGCGAATCGACCTTATTGATTACATAGTGGCTGATGCGCTCCAGGTCGGCCTCCGACACTGTCTGATCAAAAATCAGCAGACGCGCACTGCGGATGCGGATATCGGCCGTAGGCTCGATAAGGCGCACACACTCCTCGGCCGAAGCTGCACGCTGGTCGAACTGACCGGGCAGATACTCCACGGCGAGGTAACGCTTACCCTCCAGATCACACTCATCGCTCACGGTGTCGGTAACAATCTCTCCGAAGACACGATAGCGGCTCTGCTCGAGCAGTTCGGGCGAGAATCCGAACAAATCATAGACATTCAACAGGCGCAACTCGCCCATCTTAAGACCCAGATGCTCGTTCAACTCGTGGCGCATACTCTCCGCCTCGACACGATACAACGGGCGTTTTTCGACAAAAATACGGTAGTTGTTCATATTTCGATTTTTTCTTCTATTTCTGCATTATCTCTCCCGAGACTAAATCTCGACCTTCAAAACGGCCTCGGTCTGCTTTGCGCGGAACTCCTCGAGCTGTGCTGCGAGTGCCTCATCGTGCAGAGCCAACATTGCCACTGCATAGAGGGCTGCATTCTTCGAGCCGTCAATGGCCATTGTAGCCACCGGAATACCTCCGGGCATCTGCACAATCGAGAGGAGTGAATCCAATCCGCCCAGAGCCTTCGAACGCACCGGCACACCGATAACGGGCAGGGTTGTCATTGCAGCAATCACACCCGGAAGGTGTGCTGCACCGCCTGCGCCCGCGATGATAACGCTCAAGCCACGCTCACGTGCTCCCTTTGTCCACTCGGCAAGTGCATCGGGTGCACGGTGTGCACTGATTACACGCTTTTCATACTCGATACCGAACTGTTCGAGTGTCTTCATAGCTCCCGACATCACCTCGAGGTCGCTCGCCGAACCCATAATAATACCAACTTTGAAAGTCATAAATCTCTGTTTTTAATTATCTTGTTTGCTTCTTAGTTTGCCACATATTAAACCGAGAGCCGCCACGACACAGTATGTCGCAGCGGCTTCGCATTCACGTTAAACTCTGACACTGACACTGTTGGCGCATTTTTCGGCGCATACCCGATGTACCCGACAAAACAGACTGCATTTGTGACGGCAGATGGCCAACCTTTGCTATGTGATTCGTAAAGTACATCTTCGCATCAAGTTTGAGTTACACTCCGAGTCCACGCCTCGGAAAAAATCGATACAAAAATACGCTCTTTTTTTTACAAAAAAAAGCTGACAACAACATTTTATTCCAAATTTATCAACAAAAATCAACGATAGAGAGTTTTACCCCGACCCCGACACATATCAACACCCCCATCCCCAATCAAAAAAAATCTGCTACCGACCCCAAAGCCCGATTTTATGAGATAAAATTACCCTAAAAAGTTTTGAAAAACACAATAAAAAGGTTAAATTTGCAAGGAATTTTGACGACTTGAGAGCTCGTCACACTTTGCACAGTCAGATTACAACAAACTATATATTTCAAAATCTTATGAAACGAGACCTTTTAATCGAACAAATCGCCGATGCGGACAAAGTTTGGGACGTTGTCATTGTCGGTGGCGGTGCAACCGGTCTGGGTTGTGCTGTGGATGCCGCAATGCGCGGTTTTAGTGTTGCGCTCTTCGAGCAGAATGACTTTGCAAAGTGCACCTCAAGCCGTAGCACCAAGCTCGTACACGGCGGTGTGCGCTACCTCCAGAAGGGTGACGTTGCCCTGGTACGCGAGGCTCTGCACGAGCGTGGACGTCTGCGCCGCAATGCCCCCCACCTTGTAAAGAATCAGTCATTCCTCATCTCAAACTACTCGTGGTTCGACAACTTCCTCTACACCTGTGGTTTGACCGTATACGATATGCTGTCGTGGGGAGGTCTCGGCCTGGGTCGCTCATACTTCATCCCCAAGGGTCGCGTTAAGAAGTATCTGCCCAAGATTAACCACGAGGGCCTGAAGGGTGGTGTCATCTACCGCGATGGTCAGTTTGACGATGCACGTCTGGCCGTAAACCTCGCGCAGACAACCGTTGATCACGGCGGCTGCCCCATCAACCAGATGACCGTGAAGTCGATGTTGCACGACCAGCAGGGCAAGGCTGCCGGCGTAGTTGTTGTCGATAACGAAAGCGGCAAGGAGTACTCGGTGAAGGCAAAGGCTGTCATCAATGCAGCAGGTTGCTTCGTAGACGACATTATGAAGATGGACTCGGACAGCCACACCAAGATGGTCGTTCCCAGCCAGGGTGTTCACATCGTGCTGGATATGAAGTTCTTGCAGAGCGACTACGCAATTATGGTTCCCAAGACCTCGGACGGCCGCGTACTCTTCGCAGTGCCCTGGCACGGCCGCGTGGTTGTAGGTACCACCGACATCGTTCGTGAGACTGCCGAGATGGAGCCGCGTCCCCTCGAGGAGGAGATCGACTTTATCCTCAACACCGCAGCTCTCTATATGAATCCCGCACCGACCCGCAAGGATATCCTCTCGGTATTCGCCGGTCAGCGTCCTTTGGCAGCACCCAAGAAGGAGGGTAAGAGCACCAAGGAGATTTCGCGTAGCCACAAGGTATTGGTTTCGGACAACAATCTGATCACCATCACCGGCGGTAAGTGGACTACCCACCGCCGTATGGCTGAGGATACCGTGGATAAGGCTATCTCACTCGGCCTGCTGCCCAAGCGCAAGTGCCAGACCTACAACTACAAGGTTCACGGATGGCGTCCGAACCCCAATCTCGATGACCATATGTACGTTTATGGTAGCGACCAGGAGGCAATCTTCGAGCTTATCAAGGAGAACCCCGCATTTGGCGAAAAGCTGTCAGAGAAGTTCGACTACACCGTAGCCGAGGTTGTGTGGGCTGTACGCGAGGAGATGGCTCGCAACGTGGATGACGTTCTGGCTCGCCGCGTTCGTATGCTCTATGTAGACGCACGTGAGGCTTCGGCCGTAGCTCCCAAGGTTGCTGCTGTTATGGCTGCCGAGTTGGGCAAAGACCAGCAGTGGATTGACGAGCAGGTGGCTGCATTCCAGGAGATTGCATCGCACTACTACCTCGACTAATCGAGTTGCTAAAATAGCAGATTGCCTGCCCGACAGAGTGTTGTCGGGCAGGCTTTTTTATTTAAGATTTTGATTTCCTGTACTTTTTTGTTACCTTTGCGTATAGAGGCACAGTGTTATCGCCCATAGATTATGAAAAAGTATGACTATCTGATTGTTGGAGCAGGCCTATTTGGTGCCGTGGCGGCGTGGCGGACCAGGCAGGCGGGCCACTCGGTGCTCGTAATCGAGAAACGCCCTCATCGTGGCGGAAACATCTATTGCGAGGAGGTGGACGGCATCAATGTCCACAAATACGGCGCACACATCTTCCACACCTCAAACCGCGAGGTCTGGGAGTTTGTAAACCGCTTTGCCGAGTTCAACAACTACATAAATTCACCCGTGGCAAACTACAATGGTAAGCTCTACAACCTACCCTTCAATATGAACACCTTCGCAGCAATGTGGGGTATAACCACCCCCGCCGAGGCTCAGGCAAAGATTGAGGAGCAACGCCGCGAGGCGGGAATCACCGCACCACAAAATCTTGAAGAGCAGGCCATTTCGCTCGTAGGCCGCGACATCTACGAGGTGCTGGTCAAGGGCTACACCGAGAAGCAGTGGGGATGCGATGCTCGTGAACTGCCGGCCTTCATCATACGCCGCTTACCCGTGCGATTTACCTTTGACAACAACTACTTCAACGATCGCTGGCAGGGAATACCCATCGGTGGCTACAACAAAATTATAGATGCTCTCTTCGAGGGTGTCGAGGTGCGCTGCAACACCGACTTCTTCGCCGACCGTGAGGCGTGGCTCGAGCAGTGCGACAAGGTCATCTTCACCGGCCGCATAGATGAGTACTACGACTTTAAGTTGGGCAGGCTGGAGTATCGTTCGCTGCGCTTCGAGCACGAGAGGCTCCCCATTGAGAACTATCAGGGGTGTGCCGTGGTGAACTACACCGAGCGCGAGGTGCCCTACACCCGTATCATCGAGCACAAACACTTCGAGTTCGGCACACAGCCCTCGACCGTCATCACACGCGAGTACCCCGAGCAGTTCGATGAGGGCCGGGAGCCCTATTACCCCATAAACGATGAGCGTAACAACACCCTTGCAGAGCAGTATCGCGCGCTCGCAGCCAATGACGATAAGGTCATCTTCGGCGGCCGTTTGGGCGAATATCGCTACTACGATATGGATAAGGTTATCGAGAGCGCACTAAAACTGGATATACAATGAGTAAAACCGTAATTTTGGTCTGCGCCCACAAGAAAGACCGCTGTCTGGCGCACGAACCCTACCTGCCCATCCAGGTCGGCAAGGCGATATCCGCAGTAGACCTGGGCTTCGTAGGGGATGACACGGGCGACAATATCAGCCACAAAAACCGCAGTTTCTGCGAACTTACCGCCCACTATTGGGCGTGGAAGAACCTGGGCGAGGCCGACTATGTAGGCTTGAGCCACTATCGCCGCTACTTCGACTTCGGCACCGAGCCGGGAAACGTACACATCGTTCGCTCCGAAGCCTTTTTCGGAGAGGAGCACCCCACTCCCGATATGGATACCCTCTTTGAGAGTTGCGATATCGTACTTTCGAAGCCCCGTGTGCAGACCCGAAACCTCTACACCGAGTATGCACGCAGCCACCGCGGAGAGGATATCCTTTCCGTGCGAGAGATTGTGGCAGAGCGTTCACCCGAGTATCTCGATGCCTTCGACAAGGTCTTCTTCGACAACAACCTATTGGTTCGATTCAATATGTTCATTATGCGCCGCAAGGATTTCGAGGCCTACTCCGAGTGGTTGTTCGATACGCTCTTTGAGGCAGAACGCCGCATCGCAGTCCCTGCCGACCCCGTACAGGGCCGCATCTTCGGCTACATCAGCGAACGTCTGCTGTTGGTCTATGCCCGGCATCATCGGATGCGCATAGACTATAAGGCCGTATATATGGTAGATGACCGCCTCAAGCCCAAGACCAAGTGGAGCTACGATATGCACCGCATAATCAACAACACCATCTTCGCACTACGCAAGATATTCGATTGCAAGAAAATTTTTAATTGAGAATTGAAATCCATCCTCAGTTCTACGGATAGCTCCCCTAAAACAGGGGAGCATTTTTTTGAAACCCTACAACTTTTTGAAGAGTGGATAGCCCAATTTTTTGCGCAGTTTAAGTTTACGCACAAGGTTGAGAGGTTTAGGGCGCAGGGCTTTAGAGCCTCCATCTGCGATAAGCTCATCGACAGCATCGAGTATTCGTGCGGCGCAGAGTCCGTCACGATGTGCTTCGTGGTTATCGCGCCATTGGCGCAATGCCGACATCAACTCTTCGGGTCGGGCGAGAGCCTTCTCAAGTGCCGGTTCGACATCGGCAACATTCTCGACATTAAGCAGGTGGGCTCCGGGCATCGAATTGCGGAATGTGACCACAGGCTTATCCAAGAGCATAAACTCCATAATTATCGAAGAGGAGTCGCAGAGCATCACATCAGCACGCTGCATTGCGCTCATCTCGAAGGTATTACCGAGATATTCGGCATTATCGTATCGCTCGGCAAGTGAGCGGTAGTGTGCCAGTACCTGCTCGTCATCGAGCTTGGGGTGGAACATAAAAATCCAATTCCAACCTCCCGAGGCAACCATACGCTCCACCTCCTCGGCCAGCACCGAGGTCGATGTCAGAGAACGTGTAAATGTCGAAGAGTAGAGGATTGTGGGGCGGCAGCTATTGGTCCTCTCTGCATCCTCGGGTGTGGCAGGCATCTCTGCAGCTGCGCGGATGTAGCTGTCGCTCTTTGCCCAGCCTGTCTCGCGCACACGGAAGGTGCCAAGCCTGCGGGCAAGCTCCTCAAAGGGGGCGGTACTGCTGGGGCCCTGAGTGCAGTAGAGGTCAAACCAATCGCGGATAGTAAAGTGGTCATCGTGACGGTCGGCACGTTTATTTATCGGGTAGCCGTGGAAGACCTCGACCTTGACACCTGGGAAGAAGTCGGGGATATAGTTTCCCGGAGCAAAGACCGCTACGGGGTCGAACTGTTCGACCTGTGCAAAATCCTCGATGCGGAGGCGTGAGCCGAGGGCCTCGGTCGGGCAACCCTGCTCGACAAACCACGCCGATACACCACCACGGCGCGCTATCTCCTCCTCGATGGGGAAGAGTATGGCGTAGGCGTAGGAGTGTGCCACATAGAAGAGATATCGTCTGCCCATATCGCTACATTTAGGGGTGTGTTACTCGCCTGCAAAACTCTTCAAGAGGGCAATCTCCTCGCTCCAGCGGCTATCATCGGGGGTCTCGAGAATGAGCGGCACATTATCAAATCGCGGATCCTCACATATAAAGCGGAAGGGGTCGATGCCGAGCATACCCTCACCCAGCGGGGAGTGGCGGTCTACGTGGCTGCCGAGAATCTTCATCGCATCGTTCAGGTGCATACCGCGCAGGTAGTGAAAGCCCACGATGCGGTCGAAGTCGGCAAAGGTCTGATCGAAAGCCTCTCGGGTGCGCAGGTCATAACCCGCAGCAAAGGCGTGGCAGGTGTCGATACAGACACCCACACGCGATTTATCCTCCACACGCTCGATGATATGAGCCAGGTGCTCGAATGCAAAACCGAGGTTAGAGCCTTGTCCCGCGGTATTTTCGATGACGGCCGTGACGCCGTGAGTGCGGTCGAGAGCCATATTTATCGACTCGGCGATACGGTCGAGCGAGTGCAGTGCAGTAATTTTGTTCAGATGGCTGCCGGGATGGAAGTTCAGGCGGTCGAGACCCAACTTCTCGCAACGCGCCATCTCCTCAAAGAAGGCGGCACGAGACTTCTCGAGACCCTCACGCTCGGGATGTCCGAGGTTGATGAGGTAGCTGTCGTGGGGAAGAATCTGCGCGGCGGTGTAGCCATACTTGGCGCAGGCCTCCTTGAAACGAGCAGCCTGCTCGTCCGTCACGGGAGATGCACTCCACTGACGTTGATTCTTAGTGAAGAGGGCAAAGGCCGTTGCCCCTATTGAGTGTGCATTGAGCGGTGCATTCTCAACTCCGCCCGATGCGCTAACGTGTGCTCCTATATATTTCATAATTATATCTATTTTATCAACTCAAAAACTCGTCTACAAATATACGCAAATTTTCGTATCTTTGTATTCGATACAGGCGTTTAATCAAAATAATTATGAAGAAATTTTTACTCTTTGCGACCACAATCGCCATCATGGCAATGGCTGGTTGTAAGCCACAAAAACACTATCAGATGAGGGGTGTAATCCTCGACCCCAACGACCTGTCGAGTGTAGAGTGGGTCAAAATGGCGGCCGAGAACGGCATCAACACCATCGGAACACATATGGCCCCAGGCTGCAAGGCTATGTGCCAAGAGATTAGTGAGTTTATCCTCTCGGAGAAGGGCCAGGCATTTATGGCCGAATGCGAGAAGTATGGCATAGATGTCGAGCACCAACTCCACGCAATGAAGGAGCTGCTGCCCCGTGAGCTCTATGCCGAGGATTCGACAATGTTCCGCATGAACGAGAATGGTCGCCGCGTGGCCGACTACAATTGCTGCGTTCATTCGGATAAAGCCCTGAATATCATCGTGGAAAATGCAGTAGAGATCGCCAAGGTCTTGCGCCCGACAAACCATCGCTACTACTATTGGCTGGATGACGGCAAACCCGTATGCCAATGTCCGCAGTGTAAGGAGTTCAGTCCGAGCGACCAGGCTCTCATTATCGAGAATCGCATCATCAAGGGACTTCGCACCCTCGACCCCGAGGCTCAACTTGCCCACCTGGCCTATCACAATGCGGTGCAGGCACCGCGCACGGTGAAGCCCGAGGAGGGTATCTTCCTGGAGTTTGCCCCCTATTTCCGCTCGTGGGAGCATCCGCTGACCGACCTGGATATCGAAAGACGAGGAATGACCCACGGCGAAAACCTCCAATGCCTGAAGGATAATCTGGAGGTCTTCGACCCCGAGAGTGCAATCATTCTGGAGTACTGGCTCGATGTGTCGCTCTTCAGCCGTTGGAAGAAACCGGCGGTGGAGCTGCCGTGGCGCAAGGATGTATTCCTCTCGGATATCGACACCTTTGCCAAGATGGGTGTTAAGAATGTCACCTCGTTCGCCCTATTTATGGATGCGGAGTATTTTTCGAAATACTCGGATGCACCCGTTAAAGAGTATGGCGAGGGGCTAAAGAACTATATTCTTGAGGGTAAATGAGGATTTTGAAGGCAAGCGTGACGCCAAAATCACCTTGTTAGGCAACTTCTTAAAAAATTTTTAGTTATCTTTGAGCCATAAAAACACATATAACAATATCACGACATGAGAAAACTTTACTCAATTTTTGCATTTATCCTGCTGGCGGCAACAACTCCCGCTATGGCACAGGTATCTATTGAAGCTGCCGCTCCCGCCAAAACGGCCGAAGAGGGTATCACCTTCGAGGATAAGGTGAAGCAGAACGCAGTACAGAACGAGTTCTCGAACGAAGCAAAACGCCGTGCAGAACGTGCTGCAATCCGCAAAGAACGCAACACCATCGAATTTAACGCCGCACTGAATGGTTCTCTCTCGAACTTCAATAGCAAGTGGCAACAGGTGAATGGTAACGCCAATGCTATCACCGGCATTGCCAACCTGCTCTTCACTCACTCATTCACAAAGGGTAAGTTCACCATCAATAATAAGGTTACCGCTAAACTCGGATATACCAGCAAGGAGAGCGAGTGGACCAAGAGCCAGGATGAGTGGTTTATCTCGACCGCACCGGCATACAAAATCTCGAACGAGTGGAACTTCGGTGCCATCGCCTCGCTGCGTTCGCAATTCGCCAACGGCTTTGACAAAAACAACAAACGCACCAGCTCAGCTATCGCTCCGGCATATCTGAACCTCTCGCTCGGTTTTACCTACAACTGCCCCAAGAAGGGCTTCCCCATCAAAATCAACCTCTCGCCTATATCTATGAGTGCAACATATGTCACCAACCCTTTGGTGCGTGACGTGTTCTATTTCACCAAGTTCGGCACCAAGGCCCTGGCAGATTTGACCGCAGCAGAACTGAACACACCCTACTGTTATGGTCTGACCCTCGAGAATGGCACCTCACGCTATGAGGGTGGTTCTTCGTTGCAGGTGAACTTCGACCGCACATTCGGCAAGAAGGGCGTATTCCGCTACCGCACGGTGCTCTACTCGTTCTATGGTTGGATTAACGAAATCACCCAACAGGCAAGCTCTAACCGCGAACTCTTCGAGCACCTGGCTCCGACTGTACGCTGGGAGCACACCGTGGATATCAAAGCCACCAAGTACTTCTCAACACAGTTCTACTTCCAAATGTTCTACAACAAGGCTCAGATTCGTTCGGTGCAGACCCAGATTCTGCTCGGCGTAGGCCTTTCGTACAACTTCAAGAACAAATAGTAACGCACAAGGATGCGTAAATTCAGATTCGGACACATTTTGGGGTACCTGCTGCCGCTCGTTGCGGTGGCAGTTGCCTTTATTGTCGGTATGAGGGTCGGAAAGGTGCGCTCTCGTCACATCACACAGTCGCAACTGCGCGAGATTGTCGGCGAGTTGAACGCGCCGAAGAACAAACTGACATACACCCTCTCGCTCATAGAGAAGAGTTATGTCGATTCGCTATCGCTCGACTCTATTGTCGAACACGTGATGCCTCACCTCATCGAGAAGCTCGACCCCCACTCGGCATATATCCCCGCCTCGGAGATGCAGGCCGTAAACGAACCTCTGGAGGGTGAGTTTGATGGCATCGGCGTAGTCTTCAATATGGCTACCGACACGGTTATCGTGCTAAATGTAATCCCAAAAGGGCCGAGCGACAAGGCCGGAGTACGCGCCGGCGACAGAATCATACGCATCAACGACTCTATTGTTGCAGGACGAAAAGTTCCACAGAACAACATCGTAAAACAGCTGCGTGGCAAGCGCGGAACAAAGGTCCGTCTCGGCATCGAGCGACAGGGCATCGGCGATCTGGTCGATATCTCGGTCACTCGCGATGCTATACCTCTGCACAGCATCGAGGCCTCGTTTATGATGACCCCACGCATCGGCTACATCCGTCTGTCGCAGTTTGCCCGCACATCGTTTGTCGAACTCAAAAAATCGCTTGCGCAGTTGCGTAGCGAGGGTATGAAGCAGCTTATCTTCGACCTGCGCGGCAACACAGGCGGATATCTTGATCAGGCAATAGCCATAGCCAACGAGTTCCTGCCGGCAGGTGCTCTTATCGTCTACACCGAAGACCGTAACCGCCACCAGCTCAAAGAGTTTAGTGATGGCTCTGGAGGCTCGACCGACCTCGATATCGCGGTACTGATTGATGAGGCGAGTGCCTCATCCAGCGAGATTTTGGCCGGAGCCTTGCAGGATAACGACCGCGGAATAATCGTGGGTCGTCGCTCATTTGGCAAGGGTATGGTACAGCAGCAGGTTCCCTTTGCCGATGGTTCGGCACTGCGCATCACCGTTGCCCGCTACTTCACCCCAACGGGTCGCTCCATACAGAAGCCCTACCGCAATGGCGAAGGCGAAGAGTACCAGAGCGACATCTACAATCGCTATCTGAACAACGAGTTCTTCTCGGCCGACAGCATACACTTTGCAGACTCGCTAAAGTTCGTGACACCGAAAGGTAAGGTCGTATATGGAGGCGGAGGTATTATGCCCGATGAGTTTGTGCCGCTCGACACGATGGACGTAACCAAATACTATGTCGAGGTGTCGGGTCGCAACATCCTCTACCGCTACACCATCGAGTATGCCGACCGTCATCGTGCCGAGCTCGACAAGATAACCACGCTTGACGAGCTGCGAGCTCTCCTCGATGCCGACACCTCGCTACTTTCGGACTTTGTGCGCTATGCCGAGCGTCACGGAGTGAAGCCCGTACAGCGCGAAATTGCAACCTCTCGCAAGATTATGGAGGCGCAACTGCGTGCCTACATCAGTCGCAACACGGCACTCGAGAGCAACGGATTCTACGACAATATACACAAAATTGATAAAACGGTGATTCGTGCAACAGAGATATTGGATCAGTTGCACCAATCCGACATTTCGCAACAATGATTAAACGAACAATAGGCATAATCGGCACACTAATCGTGCTGGCGGTAGTCGCACTCACCATTTTGGGACGTAACAACTACTCTTCGGCTATAGAGTTTGGGCACAGGGCCCAGCAGGCAGAGAGCTCTGCACCCGCCCCCTCGCAGCCTGCCGAGGAGCCGACAATGCCGACCGATAGCGTAGATATCGAGCAGAAGGTCGAGATTCAATAGCAGTAACAACATCCACAAAATCAAAATACAACAACTCCAATGCCCAAATCATTAACACTGACACTCACCCCAAAGCAGGCGGCAGATGCCGCGACCTACACCTCGTTGGCTGCTCGTCAATTAGGTGTCAGCGACCGCAATGTGGCATTGGTGCGTGTGGTGAAACGCTCGATAGATGCCCGCCGCGGACGTCCGAAGGTAAACCTCACCCTCGAGATATACATCGACAACGAGCCGCAGCCGGCACCCGTACACTTCGACTACCCCTCGGTGGTCGGCAAGCCCGAGGTTATCGTCATCGGCTCGGGCCCCGCAGGACTCTTCGCATCATTACGCCTCATCGAGCTCGGTCTGCGACCGATAATGCTCGAACGTGGTAAGGAGGTGCTCCCGCGCAAGATGGATGTGGCTCAGATTAACCGCAACGGCGATATAAACCCCGACTCGAACTACGCCTTTGGCGAGGGTGGTGCCGGCACCTTCTCGGACGGCAAGCTCTTCACCCGCAGCAAGAAGCGTGGTGACTACAACAAGGCGTTGCAGACCCTCGTATTCCACGGGGCATCGCCCGAGATACTCTACGAGGCGCACCCTCATATCGGCTCCGACAAGCTCCCTCGCATAATATCCTCGATATGTCGCACCATCCGCGAGGCAGGTGGCGCGGTGCTGTTCGAACATCGCGTAACAGAGTTTGTTGTGCGTGGTGGTCGCGCCGTGGGCGTGCGCTGTGGCGACACCCTCATAGAGGGTGCTGCAGTGGTCGTAGCCACAGGTCACTCGGCTGATGACATATACTTTATGTTGCACGATGCCGGCATACGCCTCGAGGCCAAACCATTCGCTATGGGTGTGCGCATTGAGCATCCGCAAGCTTTGATAAACTCGATTCAGTACCATAATTCCGACCAGATGGAGTACCTGCCCTCGGCCGCATACTCGCTCGTATCGCAGGAGAACGGCCGCGGTGTATACTCATTTTGTATGTGTCCCGGAGGATTTATGGTGCCCGCAATGACCGACCCTGCACAGGCCGTAGTCAATGGTATGTCACCCAGCGAACGAAACTCCCCCTACGCTAACTCGGGACTGGTTACCGAGATTCGACTCTCGGACTTCGAATACCTGCGCAAGGAGTATGGCGAATTGGCCGGCCTGGCATTCCGCCGCGAGGTAGAGCAGACCGCTCGCCACTTCGGAGGTGAACGTCAGGTGGCTCCGGCACAGCGCGTGGCCGACTTTGTTAGCGGCCGCGAGAGCAAATCCCTGCCCGCAGTATCATACATCCCGGGAGTGGTACCGTCTCACTTCAAGGAGTGGATGCCGACATTTATGTCACAAGCCCTGCGCTCGGGAATAGCTACCTTTGGCCGCAGAATGCACGGATTTATGACCAACGATGCCGTGGTCGTGGGCGTAGAATCACGCACATCAACCCCGGTGCGAATACCCCGAAACCCCGAAACCCTGATGCACGACCAGATTGCAGGCCTCTTCCCCGCAGGCGAAGGCGCCGGTTATGCCGGCGGCATCATCTCCGCAGCCCTCGATGGCGAACGCATCGCCACCGCCGTCCGCGAGTATGTGAAATAATCCTACTATTCGGTATCGCTACCCTTCGGCGAACCACCTCTTTTGAAAGAGCATAGCGTGTTTTTCTTCGCACCTTTTCGAAAAAAGGTGCCCAAAAATGCTTTTTTTCTTTGTCGCTTTTAGAAAAAAGCTCCGCAAAACCTTTTAATCGAAACTCCGTTTCGAGGAACTTGACAACGTGTGAGTTTATTTGCGAGGCTTTGGTTGTCTTCAACAATGTTTCAAAATGAAATGAGCGACCTTTTGTTAGAAAACTTCCAATAGGCCGCTTATCACATTTTGCACTATCCTTGCGGATACCAAATCAGCCATTGGCTAATAGCAAAAGAGTAGTCCCGAGATTTCTCTCGGGACTACTCTTTTGGGAAGTTCAAATTACTCTGCCTTGCCGTCCGAGCCGAGTACCTCCTTAATCTTGTGGATGTACTGCTTCTTCATATTCTCGCGAGCAGGACCCAGGTACTTACGAGGATCGAACTCTGCGGGATTTACTGCGAAGACCTCACGGATTGCTGCGGTCATAGCCAGACGCGAGTCAGAGTCGATGTTGATCTTGCAAACTGCGCTCTTTTCTGCCTGACGCAACAGCTCCTCGGGAATACCTACGGCAGCCTTCAATGCACCACCATACTTGTTGATAGTCTCAACCTCCTCCTGGGGTACTGACGAAGAACCGTGGAGAACGATGGGGAAGCCGGGAAGTTCCTTCTCAATCTCGGCGAGGATGTCGAATGCCAAGGGGGGAGGTACGAGGCGACCGGTCTGGGGGTCGATAGTGCACTGCTCGGGAGTGAACTTGTAAGCACCGTGCGAGGTACCGATCGAGATAGCCAACGAATCAACGCCGGTCTTGGTTACGAAATCAACAACCTCCTCGGGCTTGGTGTAGTGGCTCTCTGCAGCCGAAACCTCATCCTCAACACCTGCCAACACGCCGAGCTCACCCTCAACGGTTACATCGAACTGGTGTGCATACTCTACAACCTTCTTGGTGAGAGCTACGTTCTCCTCGTAGGGGAGGTGTGAACCGTCAATCATAACTGACGAGAAGCCCATATCTACACACGACTTGCAAGTCTCGAACGAATCACCGTGGTCGAGGTGAAGAACGATCTGGGGCTTAGCCCAACCGAGCTCCTTAGCGTACTCTACAGCACCCTCTGCCATATAGCGAAGAAGGGTCTGGTTTGCGTAGTTACGCGCACCCTTCGACACCTGAAGAATCACGGGCGACTTGGTCTCTGCCGAAGCCATAATGATTGCCTGCAACTGCTCCATGTTGTTGAAGTTGAATGCGGGGATAGCGTAACCGCCCTTTACTGCCTTTGCAAACATCTCACGGGTGTTTACAAGACCTAACTCTTTGTAAGAAATCATAACTTTTTTGTTTTTATAGTGTTATCAAAAAATCTGCTATAACCTAAATCGGCGCAAAGATACTAAATTTTTGGAAATTTATTACATCTTGGCCATTTAACTCTTTACTTGTCGGCTATTTCATCACAAAATCGACCAAATAAAACCGACCAACATCGCAACATTTAGTGCAGTCGGCTGAATGCCCAAAGGTTCTAGAGCTTATTCAGCTTGAACGATACTACGGGCGACTTCTCTTTGCCGTAGAACATATTGGTAACTGTGATGTCGAGCTCCTTTGTGCCCTTTTTCACATTCAGAAGCGCAGATGACTGACCAAATACGGCAGCCTCCTTCTTGCCCTCCCAGCGGAGAGAGTAGGGCAGCGACGAGTGGTTGGTGATGCGCACCTTCCAGCGCTTCGAATCCTCGCCTACAACCTCAACTGTTACACTCTCCTTGAAGAGTTCCGAAAGAAGCTTCTCCTGACCGATTAACATATTTGCCTGATAGGCGATTGTACGACCTGTCTTGAGAGCCTCGTGAATCGACTTCTCATCGCAACGCTTTGCGAGAATGAGTGTCATATTACGGAAATAATACTTGCCTGCATTGGGGAAGCGCAAAGCGATAAGATTGTGGGCATCAGAGTTCGAGAATGGAGTGTATCCACCCGTGATGCAGTAATCAAAGAGTCGGTCATAGAAGTTGTAGCTGTTAATCACCTCGATACCGTCAATGAGCCCCTTGGCGTAGAAATCCTCGCAGTGAGGGGGCATTGTGCTCTTAGTCTTCTTGCTGAACTGCGGGTGGTTATGGATGATGAAGGCCCCCTGCTCGCGAGCGTTGCGGATTGTGGTCTCGAGGTTGGGATCATAGAGGGCGTTGTTATCCTTGGTGAAGAGAGCGTTGTAGTCACCCAACTTACCGCGGGTAATCTCCACACCGCGAACCACCAGCAGACCCATCTCATCAGCCTTAGCCTTCGCACTCTCGTAGCTCACGTTGAAGTCCACAAGCAGACCACGCTCATCAGGATCGGTATTGAGCACGTTGGTATTTACCGCCTTAGGCTCGTTGCGCAACTCGGGGCGGATATAATCCTTCATATAGCGGAACATCTCGCGCTCGAGGCGGCGATACTCCATATGGTCGGTAATCGAGATGATATCAAGGCCATCAAACCAAGCCTCGTTCACACGCATTGCGGGAGTGATATCTCCATCCGAGTAGATTGAGTGGAGGTGGAAATCGGCCTTATAAACATTGTATCCCATCACCTTCGGCAGGAGAATCTCGGTACGTTGAGTGTGGTTGTTGTCGAAAACTTTACGTACAGCGCTGAGCTGTGCCGAAGCCGAAAATGCGGTTGCCAAAAGAGCAACAATCAGCAGGTTAAATCTTTTCATAATATTATGGTTTTAAGGTTGTTAGTTAAAATTATTCGGGTTTGTTTACAATCTGAAAAGCCCCAGATTGTAGAGGAATATCCACAACAGCAGTGCGGGGCATACATATCGCAGCAGCATAACCAGCAGACCAAAGAGTCGGTTTTTCATTTTGCCGTGGCTCGAAACCTCATCCTGCAGAATTTTGCGGTCGAGTACCCAACCAGCAAATATCGAGGTGAAGAACCCTCCCAGCGGCAACAGCACATTTGCCGTCACGAAGTCGAGTGAGTCAAAGAGGTTCAAACCTCCAATTCTCCACTCACTCCACAATCCCAGCGAGAGTGACGAGGCGCAAGCCAGCAGTGTGGTCACAAGCGTAACTGCGCGGGCTGCGTGTTTGCGCGAGATTCCCCACTCCTCGTGCAGATATGCGGTCAGCACCTCATGCAGTGAGATGGTCGAGGTGAGAGCTGCCAGAATCAGCAGTAGGAAGAACAATGCCGACCAGAATGGGCCGAAGGTCATCGTATTGAAGATGCTGGGCAGCGTGACAAAAACCAGTGAGGGGCCTGCTGTAGGCTCGATGCCGACACTGAAGACCACCGGAAAGATTACCACTCCGGCCAACACCGCCACCAACGTATCGAGAGCCACGACATTATATGCTGTCTTCTGAAGGTTGGTCTTATCGTTAAAGTAGGAGGAGTAGGTGATCATACAACCCAGGCCTATCGACAGCGAGAAGAAGGCTTGACCCATAGCATCAAGAAAGGTCTTGGCCGTCACCTTCGAGAAGTCGGGGGTAAAGAGAAATCGCAGACCCTCCAAGCCGTTGGGCATCATTATAGACCTTATGGCCAAAGCTATAAGCATCAAAAAGAGTATCGGCATCATCATCTTTGAGGAGCGTTCGATACCCTTCTGCACACCCAGAGCAATCACCGCGTGGGTAAGTACCGCAAAAATCACGGTATAGATGATCGGTCGCAGTGGGTCGGTAGTGAAGGCGGCAAATTTCTCGGCATTGACCGCCGAGGAGCTATACTCCGCAATGGCTCCCGTAACGGAGGTGGCAAAGTATTCGAGAGTCCAGCCCGACACCACAAAGTAGAAGCCCAGAATCAACAGTGACGAAATCACACTGTTATAGCCGAGCAGAGTCCACCGCTTCGACAACGAGCGATAGGCTCCCACCGAGTTCAGATGCGTATGACGACCAATCGAAAACTCAGACAAAAGCACCGGTATTCCGAGTAACAGAATACATCCGATATAGACTATCAAAAATGCGCCACCGCCATTTTCACCCGCGATGTAGGGGAAACGCCAAATATTTCCCAGGCCCACGGCACTACCTGCAGCCACCAGCACGGCACTTAATCTACCTCCAAATGAGGCTCTCTCGTTTGTACCCATAAATTCTCAAAAACCGAACCTTCTAAACCTCAATTACTGTACCGTCCAATCATCTGTTCTGAACGGAATCAACGGGAATCCGTACTTACTGCGGACATTGCTCATCGAGCCATTACGGAACGAGAAGCGCAATGCTGCGGGCTGGGCAACCTCCTGGGGGACATTAACAATGATTCTATCACCAGCAACCTTTGCCGAAGCAGGATAGAACACCTTATCCTCACCGGCAATCTCAAATCCACGCACGGGCTCTCCCGGAGGGGTCAGAAGGTTTTTGCCCTTCTCGAATTCCACAACATATTTTCCATTGACAAGTGAAATCTTCCGTACCTCGGGAGATCCTGACTTGATGCCGCTAACGCCGTAAGTTCTATCGAGAGCCAGCAGTGCCAACTGTCGGCTTACGGGCTTTTTCTCGGCAGGATGGATAACCGGACCTGCGCCAAGGCCTTCGGTTGAGGCGTAAGCACTATTAGGCGTTATCTTAGCGGCTTTTGCCTGATTCTCAACGAAGTATCCACGATAAAATCCCTCTGCCTTGGCTCCGTAATGGTAGGGGGCAATCAGAACATAGTAGAAGGGCATCTTTGCCTCCGTATCGCCCCACTCTTTGCGCCAACCCTCAACCAGAGCCGCCTGGAGCTTATCGTAAAAGGCATTATCGCGTGCATTAGCACAGCCCTGATACCACAAAAATCCGCGCGCAGCAAAGCCCTTGAACGGATGTATCATTCCATTGTACAGAGCGCCTGCAGTGCGAGGACGGCCCTTATAACGCTCCAATTTAGAGGTGCGATACGCATACTCCTTGTCGTTAACCAAACCCTTGAGTGCCTCAGCGTGACATTCACGAGGCATCCAAGGTCTGATCTCGGTTCCGCCCCAGGCCGAAACGATAACACCCACCGGAACGTCAATGGCATCGGTAATATATTCGGCAAAGAAGTATGCTATTGCCGAACACGAAGCGCTCGACTCGAAAGATGCTCGCTGCCACTCTCCCGAAGGAAGATCCTTCACCGGGGCCTCCTCTGCCGGGTTGCGCGGAACATTGAAGATGCGGATGCGATCTCCGTAGTTTATCGCTTTGATGCAGGTCTCCAACGACTCATTTACCGGCTGATTACTTGTCACAAAACCCGACAATGGCATCTCCATATTGGATTGACCCGAACAGATCCAAACCTCACCGACAAAGACATCATTCAGCTCTATACGCTCCTTTCCACAAGCGATATTAACACTATAGGGACCACCGTGCGAGGGGGTCTCTATCGAAACGCGCCAAGTCTGGTCATCGCCAACCTTGGTGGTATAACTCTGCTTACTCCACGAGGGCTTAACAACCACCTTCGAGCCGGGTGTACCCCACCCCCACACAGGCGCTGAAGTCTCTTGTTGGAACACCATATGATCCGTAAAGATCTTTGCCACGCTCAATGGCTCGGCTGCAAAGACCATTGTCGACATAGCGACAAATATCAGAGAGATAATAGAGGTTTTAAGTTTCATATTGTTTGTTGTTAGTTGTTTACAAAAGAGGTTGAGGACTATCCCTCGAGCGTGACGCTCACTCTGCCAATCTTACCTCCGAGGGGAGGTGCCAGCTTCGAGACCGTGCATCGCACCGCGCACACCGCCTCAAACTCCTCCTTGATAGCCGAGATGATATTCATCGCCACGCGCTCGATTGTTCGCTGCTTGATCTGCATCTGTCGCGCAACACATTGGTAAACATCGAGATAATTTACCGCCTTCTCGACACAATCCTCCGCGGCAACCGAGCCAAGCTCCGTAGTGAGGCTCAACTCAACGCAAAAACGGTTGCCGACCTGCTGTTCCAGATCGTAGCAACCGTGGTATGCGTGAAACTCCATTTCGGAGAGTCGTATTTCGTATTTCATCTACTCTACAATTACAAGGTAGTAGTTCTTCTTGCCGCGCTGCACAAGCAGATACTTGCCGGCGATAAGATCCTCCGCAGTAACGGCACGCATCGGGTCGGCAACCTTCTCCTTCGAGAGCGATACACCACCACCCTGAATCATCTTGCGGCACTCACCCTTCGAGGGGAAGATCTGGGTCTTCTCGGCACACAAATCAACAAACGAACATCCCAAATCCGCGCTTGAAATCTTGAACTGAGGTACACCCTCGAAGACCTGCAACAAGGTCTGCTCGTCCAAACGGCGCAGAGCCTCCGAAGTTGCGCCACCAAAGAGAATCTGCGAAGCCTCAACAGCCTTCTCATACTCCTGCTCCGAGTGAATCATCGTAGTAATCTCCTTTGCCAGAGCCTTCTGCAGCAGACGAAGGTGCGGTGCAGCATCGTGCTCTACGATAAGGTTGTAGATAGTCTCCTTGTCGAGCAAGGTGAAGATCTTGATATAACGTTTGGCATCCTCATCGCTCACATTGAGCCAGAACTGGTAGAACTTGTAGGGCGATGTGTAGCGAGCATCGAGCCATACGTTACCGCTCTCGGTCTTGCCGAACTTTGTACCGTCAGCCTTGGTAATCAGCGGGCAGGTGATAGCAAATGCCTCCGACTCAGAGCCGAGCTTGCGGCGGATAAGCTCCGTACCTGTGGTGATATTACCCCACTGGTCGGCACCACCGAGCTGAACCTTGCAGTTCATTGTCTGGTAGAGATGCAAAAAGTCGTAACCCTGCAGAAGCTGATAGGTAAACTCGGTGAATGACATACCGTCACCTTCGCCATTGAAGCGTTTCTTGACCGAATCCTTAGCCATCATATAGTTCACGGTAATACACTTACCAATGTCACGAGCGAAGTCGAGGAACGAAAACTCCTTCATCCAGTCGTAGTTGTTCACCAGCACTGCTGCATTGGGGGCATCCGAATCGAAGTCGAGCAACTTTGCCAACTGACGCTTGATAGCCTCCTGGTTGTGGCGCAGGGTAGCCTCATCGAGCAAGTTACGCTCCTGTGACTTACCACTCGGGTCGCCAATCATTCCCGTAGCTCCTCCAATAAGAGCGATGGGACGGTGCCCACACATCTGCAAGTGTTTGAGAATCATCACACCCACAAGGTGTCCGATATGCAGCGAATCGGCAGTCGGGTCGATGCCCAGGTATGCCGTTGTCATCTCCTTTGCGAGCTGCTCCTCGGCGCCGGGCATAATGGTATGAATCATACCGCGCCACTGCAACTCCTCAACAAAATTTTTAGCCATTTTCTTTACTTTTATATCGTTTTGTATCTGTTTCTTCATTATCGGGTTACTCAACCTCAAGGTCGAGGGCCTTCTTTAGTTCGAGATAGAGCGGGTTACGTTGCTCAATATGCGCCATTCTATCCTCCAACTTTATCGGTCGCATCTTGCGCACCTCCTCCTTGACGATGATGTCGAACTCGAGTTTACCATTCACCCCCGCCACCTCGGCAATCTTGTGCAGAATCTCGATTGAGGAGTGCTGAATCTCATCACGCAGCGACTCGCTCGGCACCGTGAGCACAATCTTGTAACCATCGAAGCGCATCGTCTCAAACGCCACAATAAAACGCGGGCGATCGGTCTTTATTATCTCAACTATCTGCTCCTGCACCGCCGTCAGCTTCTCGACCGAGCGAGGATCCACATTCTGCTCCTCATTTGAGCCGGCAGGGCTCTCCTCCACCATTGTAGTTCTGTACGAACCACTGAGCAACGAAGATATCGAGGCTCCCGAAAGTGTGGTTTGTGAGGCTGCCGTGCTTTGCCCCGAAAAGGCCGTGGGCATCGAAACGCTCCGCACCTCAACCGCAGGCTGCTTAATCTGACCAGCCTCTTGCACCTCCCTCTTTGGAGCCGCATAACTCTGCGCCGCAAGTTGCGGTGCGGCAGGTGTAGCGGTCGTGGCTGTAGCAACATTCACCACTGGCGACGTTGCCGCAGTTGTGGCAGTCGCAGGTATACCTTTCTGTAGTTCGGGCAGGGGGTAATCCTCGCCTATTGCTGTGGGCTCATTTTTTTTTTGACCGAGTGCCGCAATTTTCATCAGCCCCAGTTCCACAAGCAAGCGTTGATTAGACGATTGTCGTATCTTGCCATCGGCATCGGTCAGCACCGATATTGCCCCGAAGAGGAATCCCGGGTCGCAGTTTGCCGCCTGTGCACGATAGCGTTCGAGCAGGGTGCCCGTAAACTCGATAAGTGAGATTGCAGGGCCCTTGGCCACCAGCAGATCGCGCAGGTGCTGATTGAGTCCTGCCATAAATATCTGGCCCGAGAATCCGTTCGATAGCACCTGGTCGAAGAGCAACAGCGCATCGACATAGTTGCCTGCAAGCAGTAGCTCGGTCATCTTGAAGTAGGTGTCATAGTCCAGCACATTGAGTGTCTGGGCTACGTTGCGATACTCAAGATTTTGGCCACAGAACGAAACAGCCTTATCGAACATCGACAACGCATCACGCATACCTCCGTCAGCCTTGCGGGCGATAAGGTTGAGCGACTCGTCATCGGCCGTCACACCCTCCTGTGAGGCAATATAGCGCAGATACTCCACACCATCTTCGACACGGATTCGATTAAAATCGTAGATCTGGCAACGCGACAGGATGGTGGGGATAATCTTATGTTTCTCGGTAGTTGCGAGGATAAAGATTGCGTGTGCGGGTGGCTCCTCCAGCGTCTTGAGGAAGGCGTTGAATGCCTGCTGCGAGAGCATATGAACCTCATCGATAATGAATACCGAGTAGCGACCCACCTGCGGAATGATGCGCACCTGTTCAATCAGGTTACGGATATCGTCCACAGAGTTATTCGATGCAGCATCCAGCTCGTGGATGTTGAGCGAGCGGTTCTCGTTAAATGTACGGCACGACTCGCACTCGTTGCAAGCCTCGGCACCCACGGGATGCAGGCAGTTTATCGCCTTGGCAAAGATGCGGGCACAGGTAGTCTTGCCGACACCTCGCGGGCCACAAAAGAGATATGCGTGAGCCAACTGACCACGCTCGATTGCATTCTTGAGGGTCGAGGTGATATGCTTCTGACCGACAACCGAGGCAAAGGTCGCGGGACGATATTTTCTTGCACTGACGATAAAGTTCTCCATAGCACCACAAAAGTAGTGTTTTTTTTGGAAAAATCGACAATCTCTCGGCAGAAACTGCTCTTATCGCACCATAATCTTATGGTGGCCGGCTCCGAGAGTAAGTTTTTCACCCCTCTCGTCACCGCACTCAAGGCGCGAGTAACCCTGTGGCAGATCGACCACGGCGGTCGTGCTCTCAGGAACGCAGAGTTCGATTTCGAGGGCATCACACACCTTCACAGCCTGCATTTCGATATTGCCGAACACCGTAGGCACAACGCTCTTAACACGGTTGAGCATTGCCAGGTTGGGGCATACGCGGAATTGTTCGAATGCCGGTTTCAGGGGCGAGATTCCGGCGATAAACTCCGAGAGAATCGTCAATCCACCACCACTCCAGGCGTGATTATAGGTGCCGTTACCCGACTTATACTTCATACCGCGACCACCGGTGTAGACCCATCCCTCCCAGAGGGTCGAATACTCCTCCGCCGCAACCATATCGCCAAAGCGTTTCTCGAGGCGCGTCAGTGCATCCTCATAATAGCCCATACGACACAGAGCCTCAAGCACATACTTCTCCATATAGGGGCTGGCATTGTAGTGTGTGGCCAGGAATCTTCTCATTATCGGATACTTCGCCTCGGGCACCAGACCCGCCAGCACCGCCATCGCCTGCACACGGTCATCGGGAGAGTCGCCATACTCCTTGGATTTGTATTGTTGACTCTTCTCATCCCAGAATGCCTTGTCAAACTCGTAGCGCATCTTATCGAGCATCTGCTCCGCCCACATCGCATCGCGATTATGACCTGTCAGTCGCGCCATCTTGGCAAAACCGCGCAGAGCCACGGCATACCAGCACTGTTGCAGGCCGGGCTTGTCGATATTGGTGCCCCAATCACCCCAATACCAACCACCCTCGCGAGTGGTAACCTTTCCGTAATTATCAACCTTCCAGACTTGGCGCAAATACCTTTTAACTCGAGGATATACCTCGGAGATGGTCGCCTTGTCGCCCGTGAGCATATAGTAGGTGTGGAATCCGTAGAAACCTACACTTGCCAACATCTGGCAGGGCAACTCCTGCTCATACCAACCCGGAATCGGTGAGAAGATTGTGCCATCCTCGCGCTGCCAATTCATCAACTCGAGAATAGCCTTGCGGGTCAGCAGATGAGCCCTCTGATCAAAGACATAGCCGGCCTCGCCCAGCTCGACCACGGCATCGCCCCACCACTGTGCTCGTTCACGGTCGGGGCAATCCATATAATTGTCGCGCATAGTGACGTAGAGGGTACGCTTAGCCTTCTCCCACAGCTTATTACAAAAATCGTTATCGCACTCGAACTCTCCGACAAAATCGGTGTCGAAACCGCTCTCACGATACTTCAGATCGAGCACCTCGACCCCCTCGGGGATGTAGTAGAGCACCTTATGTCCATTAGTCCAAATCAGGGTCTCGAACTCCTGCTCTCCCTCGCGAGCAATATACTCGGTGTAGAACGAACGCGCCACACCAATCCAATAATCTTCGGTGCACATAACAATACGCTCACCTCCCTTTGCCCTGATACGCATATAGGGGGTAACGTGTGCATTGTAAGGTAGTTGGCATTCGATAGCTCCATCCGAAGCTGTCGTCTGACCCTCATAGTCGCGAAGCTCGCTCCACCTCCACTGCGGAATAGGGCGTGTAACAAAGGCTCCCCACTCCGAGGCCTCGCGTTCCACCTCCACAGCATCGCTCCAACCTTCGGCATCAAACTCTGCCGAGGCAAAATCCACCGCCTTGCGGGCATCGTAGCCCACATTTGCACCCGCAACACGATATTGACGCGCACCTTTGGGGTTCTCATCCGCCGGAGCCCACATCGCATCGTAGCGCACTGCCTTCCAGCTTTGGTCGCTGACGATTGTTCGCAGAGGTGTTTTGAGTTCAAGCCAAATACCCGGCACAGCCGAAGGGGCGTGGCTGAATGAGTTTTTACCATAATACTGCACCAATACAGCTATCGTATTGCGGCCCGACTTCAAGCCCGGAACGCCCTCAAATACATCGCAATAGCTATCCGTAGGGTTGGGGCCTCGCTTAAGGCCACCCTCGCGAACCACAAGCTCACCATTGACCCAGAGCCAATACTTCGTATCGGCCGCAATCTTCAGGCTCGCCTCTCCACCCGAAAGTAGACAAAATTCCTTACGAAAACACTGCCATTCGCCATCGGCAATATGCTCCTGTGTGGTGATGATCTGCGCTTCACGACCACCACAGGCAGTCATCACTATCGCAAACAAACAAACAATCAGGAAAAATAGATTTTTCTTCATAGTTTAGGTATCGGTATTTTGCATTAAGGTCAAATTCCAAAGATGCGAGAGATATCCTCGCCAACCTCCGCAATAGGCTTGTTAATCAGACGCGGAGAGTCCACTATTGCTGCCATATCACATTGAGCCATAGCTATATCAAGATCGTGTGTCGAGAAGATGATACACTTACCCTCCTCGTGTGCAAGCCTGCGCAGCAGTGCACACACCTCATAGCGCGTGGGCAGATCCAAAAAGGCTGTAGGCTCATCGAGCAGAATTATCGGAGTCTGCTGCGCCAGAGCTCGAGCAATCATCACCCTCTGGCACTCGCCATCCGACATCGCATCCATCGACTTACGGGCAAAGTCACTCATTCCGACCGCCGCCAAAGCCTCGGCAACAATCTCGCGATCGACATCCTGCATTCGGCCAATCCAGTTGGTGTATGGCGCACGACCGAGAGCCACAACAGCCTCACACACAAGGTTGGCAATGCGCACCTTGTCGGTAGTCACAAAACTTACACGCCGAGCTATCTGCTCGGGCTCAAGGGCCGTAATCTCCTCTCCACAAAGGCTCACCGAGCCACCCTTAATGCGACCCAATGAAGCTATCGACCTCAAAAGCGTACTCTTACCCGCCCCATTTCGGCCCAGCAGAGCCGTTAATGTACCCGATTCAAAGGTCGTAGAGACCCCTTCGAGCAGGGTGCGCGAACCATAGCCGAGTGTTATATTTTCGAGCTTTATCATCAGACTATCGAGCGGTTACGAATTACTACAAAAATCACTATCGGGATACCTATCAGCGCCGTTACAGTGTTGATGGGCAGGGTCAAACTCTTCGAGACGATATCGCACAGAAGCATCACCACCACACCCGTAAGCATCGAGGCCGGAATCAACACTCGGTGGTCTGCCGATGCAAAGCTCATCCTTGACAGGTGGGGAACTGCCAGACCCACAAAGCCTATCGGACCACAGAATGCCGTCACCGTACCTGCCAGCAGTGTTGTCGAGGCAAAAATCATTCGGCGCGAACGGGTAATATCAAGACCCATAGTGCGGGCGTAATTTTCACCCAGGAGCAACAGGTTAAGAGGCTTAATCGACATCACCGCAATAACCAAACCCGCCAAGATGGCCGGCACAACCAATTGTAACTGGGTAGCCGTAACATCGCCCAACGAACCCATAGTCCAGACTACGAACGACTTGAGGGCATTCTCATCACTCAGGTACTGCAGGATTTCGACCACAGCTCCTATTGCCGAGCCGACCATCATACCCAGAATCAGGATGACCATAATATCCTTTATGCGGCGGCTCAACGCCATAACTAGCAGCAGAATCATCCCCGAGCCTATCCACGCTGCCCCCGCCGTGCCAATCAACTGCAATGCCGGCGAAGCGGCCACGCCCAGCAGTGGCACTCCGAGCAGAAACAGAGCCACACCAAGGCTCGCTCCCGAACTCACGCCGAGAACATAAGGTCCAGCCAGAGGGTTGCGGAAGAGAGTCTGCATCTGAAGACCGCTGACCGCCAGAGCAGCACCTGCCAGCACCGCCATAACGGCCTTTATCAATCGTATTTTCAGCACAATATCACGCGTAGCCTCACTACCCTCGCCACCTGTCAGCGCAGCCCATACCTCTCTAAACGAGATGGCGGTAGAGCCGATGGTCAGGTCGGCCACAAAGAGTGCGACAACCGCCACCGACAGCAGGGTAAAAAGTATCGTGATTCTCGACTTCATCCTTTGCCTACTTTAATCGTTCGTAATAGACCAACTCCTCGCCAGCCGCGATCTCGGGATGGAGAATCTGGACCAAATCCTGCAAAATTATATCGGGGCGAACAATGCCCGACTCCCAGAAATCAGAGCCTCCGGCAGCCGTTCGTCTACGATTGTTGTTGTAGACCTTACGATTCAGCACCGAGGGCATCTGCACAAATCGCGGATTCTGCGCCTTGAGCTCTGCCAACGAGGTTACCCCTCCCACATTGAGCCACACATCTGCCTGTGAAGCAAGCATATATGCACGTTCAGAGTCTATCGGCTGCGAGGCTGTACTCTCGGTGGTTGCCACGAAGGCTTCACCACCCGCATCAGCCACAAATCGAACCATAAAGTTCTTGGCCGGAGGAAGAAACCATATATCACGATAGGGGGTATTGAGCATAACTTTAGGTCGTGAGGCAGCCTTTTGTGCAACGCGGTCGGCCAGGGTGCGATAGTTCTGCTTTACTGCACCAAAGAGCGAGTCCGCCCTCTCGTGACGGTCAGCCAGCTCGGCCACTACATAGAGCCACTCCGCCTTGCCGAGCGGCGACTGCTCGACATAGTCACCTATATATATATAGGGTATCCCCAACTCGCGTAGTTTGGCGGTGACAATGCTATTTTCGCCGGCCACGCCATACATCAGCACAACATCGGGTCGCAGAGCAACTATTCGTTCGAAGTCGAGGTAGGCATCGTAGCCCACATCTGCCACCTTCGACTTTGGGTTATGGATATGGTTGTTGGTGATAAAGTTCTTGCCCGAGACCCCTTTGACCATCTCTATTTCGCCCAGTGCATCGAACATCGCCACATATCCCGAAGAGAGACACACGGCCGAACGTATGGGAGCCCTCACCACCTGCCCTCGAAAACCCTTCGGACACATCTCCCCGTTTCTGGCAATAAAAACCTGCTGTTCGAAGTCGGCACCCTGCCAAGGATTGGAGATTGTCAGCAAGGAGCTTTCGCCCTCGGCAGCCTGGTCGATACGGAATCCCGAGGCAAATTCGGGATAGAACTTCTCGACCCCGAAGGCATCAAGTGAGGGGCTCGATGCGTTGCTGCACGAACAAAAAATAGCCGTCAAAACGGCAAAAAATGCAAAATTTACCCTCATATCGCACAAATTTAGAAAAAAAAAGTTGATGAAAGGTATTGTTTACATTAAAAATTACTATATTTGCACACCCAAATCACTCGGGATGTAGCTCAGCCCGGTTAGAGTAC
>JBGUTM010000143.1:0-1485 GCA_045133075.1 Alistipes sp.
ACGCCATTTGCAGCACGTGCACCATAAATCGAGGTCGAGGAGGCATCCTTGAGCACCGAGATTGATTCGATGTCGGCCGGGTTGATGGTGTTAAAGTCGCTCGCCGAGATGGGCATACCATCGAGGATGTAGAGCGGAGCCGTACCCGAGTTGATGGAGTTCGTACCGCGGATAGTCATCTGCGCCGATGCGCTCGGCTCACCGGTATTTGAGAGCACCGTAAGACCCGGCACCTGACCCTGCAATGCCTGGTCAAAGGCGGCGGTGGGGGTGGTCTCGATCTTCTCGGCCTTGACGGACGAAACCGAGCCTGCTACAGTACCCTTCTTGCGGACACCATAAGCCACAACCACAACATCCTCCAACATCTCGGTATCGGGGTGCAACTCGACATTGAAGGTCACCTCCGGCTTATCGGAGGGCACCGTCCAATCGACAGTTTTGTAGCCGATAAACGAGAATGAGAGGGTTTGACCTGCATCGGCCTTGATGGTGTAGGTTCCATCAAGCAGAGTGCTGACACCCTGCATCGTGTCGGTCACAACCGTCACACCGAGGAGTGGTTGCTTATCTTCGGCAGATGTCACCAGACCGCTCACGGTGACCTTTTGCCCACTCTGCGCCGTTGCCGACAGAGATGTGACAACGAAGATTGCAGCGAGCAGAAAGCGTAGTAGATTTCTTTGCATCTTAATAAAATATACCCCTTCCCAAACCTGAAAGAGGTGAGGATTAGTTCTATGATTACTCTATATATTTTCTTTTACGGGCGACAAATGTATGTAAAAAAGGGTGAAAAACAAAATATATACATATAAAATAGGAGAGGACACTCCGCAATGAAGTGTCCCCAAACATAAAAGCCGTTTCGCAACAATAACTATTTGTTGAACTGCTCAAAAATCCATTTTGTGTGATCTTTTTCGAGCTCGGGATAGGTGTAGTGACCAATCTCGTTAAAGATAAGTAGCTCGATCGGCGAGGTTACAACATTGATTGCCGAGTATACCGATGTGGGGCAGCAGGTCATATCGTTGTAGCCGAAAGCGACCTTCACGGGAACTTTCACCTTGCGTGCAAAGTTCACGACATCGTAGTATTGGAGATTCTCGACAATAGATTTTTGATCCTTTACATTGGCATCGTTTTCACCTCTGAAGAAGTGGGGCCAGCCACCACCTCGGCCGTTCAAGTAACCCGTGAGGTCACACAATGCAGGATAGTTGGCATACAGGCATTTAACCTTAGGGTTGAGAGCCGCCGTAGTGAACGACAATGCACCGCCCTGCGAGCCGCCGCTGACAGCGATCTTCTCGGCATCCACACAATCCAGACTTGCCAGGAAATCTACGGCGCGGGCACATCCAACATATACACGCTTGTAGTAGTAACGATCGCGATCCTCCATACCGAAACGGTTGTAGTTGCGCAGTGCGCCGCGGTCAAGAGCGGTATAGACCTCACGAGCCATATTTACGGGAATAC
>JBGUTM010000144.1:0-9360 GCA_045133075.1 Alistipes sp.
GAGTTGGTGTTGGCAAACTCGAATGCGGCACGGATGACACGTGCGTTGTATGATAGCGGTATGTCGAACTACTTCGATGTACTCGATTCGGAGCGTACCCTCTACGATTCGCAACAACAACTTATAGCCCTTGTGGCACAGCAGTATATCAACTATGTAACACTCTTCAAGGCTTTGGGTGGCGGGTGGTAGACCAATTCACAATTCAAAATCCACAATTAGCGAGAACTTAGCTAAAACTTAGAATGTAGGTAGTTTGACATTTATAGGGAACGTAGGAAAGTTTGCCAAAGGTGGCTTCCTTAACCTCCTTAAATTTCCTAACCGCCGTAAAAATAATTCTGAATTTTGAATTTTGAATTTTGAATTTCATTATCTTTGCAGAGCAAAGTAATGATTGATTTATGCGTCTATCGGAGTTGAAGAGTGGAGAGTCGGCGGTGATTCTCAAGGTGAGAGGTCACGGAGGTTTTCGCCGCCGCATAATGGAGATGGGTTTCGTGCGCGGAAAGCGTGTGGAGGTTATCCTCAATGCCCCGCTACGCGACCCTATCGAGTATAGCATTATGGGCTATGCCATATCTCTGCGCCGCAGCGAGGCGGATATGGTGGTGGTCATCTCCGAGGAGGAGGCTCAGCAACTCCTGCAACAGAAACCGGTCGGCTCGACCGAGTGTGACTGCCTGGAGGAGGCCTACTCGCGCAATTCGAAGCATATAAGCGTGGCACTGGTGGGTAATCCCAACAGCGGTAAGACTTCGATATTTAATGCGGTGTCGGGTAGCCACGAACACGTTGGTAACTATAGCGGAGTGACGGTCGATGCCAAGCGCGGATACTGCACTTATCGAGGCTACAGATTCGAAATCACCGACCTGCCGGGTACCTATGCCCTCTCGGCTTACACCCCCGAAGAGCTATATGTGCGTCACCACCTCGAGCAGAATACCCCCGATGTGGTGGTTAATGCCGTGGTGTCGTCAAATCTTGAACGCAACCTCTATCTAACTACCGAATTGATTGATATGAATCCACGTATGGTGGTGGCACTCAATATGTTCGATGAGCTGGAAAAGACGGGTGCATCGCTCGATTACGACTCTCTGGGTCGAATGATGGGTGTGCCGATGGTGCCAGTAGTGGCACGCACGGGACGCGGAATCGAGGCTTTGCTCGACACGATTATCTCCGTATACGAGAATGAGGATGACCGCGTGCGTCATATCCATATCAATCAGGGACATGTCATCGAAGAGTCCCTTGCGGTGCTGAACGAGGAGCTGGGCCGCCATCGCGACCGACTGCCCAATGTCTACCCTCCGCGCTATCTGGCGATGAAGATGCTCGAGCGCGACAAGGATATCGAGAAGATACTCTCACGCTATCCCGAGTATGCCGAGTGGGAGCAGGTGCGCAATCGTGAGGCGGAGCGTGCCGAGGAGCTGCTCGGCGTAGACCTCGAGACCGCATTTGCTGAGCGTAAATATGGCTTTGTGTCGGGTGCACTCAAGGAGACCCTCACCCCGAGCGAGAACGAAACCCCTAAGGTGGGCGATGCTATTGATGCGTTGGTGACTCATAAGGTGTGGGGATACCCGCTCTTCTTCCTGGTGATGTGGTTGATGTTCTACTGTACATTCTCGCTCGGAGCCTATCCGCAGGAGTGGATTGAGAGTATTGTCGAGTGGTTGAGCCGCACGGTCAGCGGGATTATGCCTGCCGGAGCATTCAAAGATCTGGTTGTTGATGGCGTTATAGGAGGTGTGGGTAGCGTTATAGTCTTTCTACCCAACATTATGATACTCTATCTCTTTATCTCGTTTATGGAGGATTCTGGCTATCTGGCACGTGCCGCCTTTATAATGGATAGGGTTATGCACCACATAGGCCTGCATGGAAAGTCGTTCATCCCGCTGGTTATGGGCTTCGGATGCAACGTGCCGGCAATTATGGCCAGCCGCACAATTGAGAGCCGCAGCTCACGCCTTATTACGGTGATGATTACCCCGTTTATGTCGTGCAGTGCACGTCTGCCCATATATATCATATTTGCAGGAGCCTTCTTCCCGGGGTGTGCCGGATTGGTGATGTTCGGACTCTATGTTGTAGGTCTGCTGATGGCCGTTGTCACGGCTCGTCTAATGCGCAGGTTTATGTTTAAGGTGGACGAAACCCCCTTTGTTATGGAGCTTCCACCCTACCGAGTGCCGACCGCGAAGACCACACTGATACATATGTGGGATAAGTGTGCACAATATCTGCGTAAGATGGGTGGCCTAATTCTGGTGGCATCGCTGGTTGTGTGGTTCTTGAGCTACTACCCTCGTAGCGAGCAGAATGCTACCAAGGCCGAACACTACGAGAACTCCTATCTGGGACGTGTCGGCAAGGCTTGTGAACCGGTATTCGAGCCGTTGGGATTCAATTGGAAATCGGGTGTGGCACTACTCTCGGGTGTGGCTGCCAAGGAGATTGTCGTGAGCACACTGGGTGTGTTATATGCCGATGGAGATGAGAGTGTTGAAACCGAGGAGGGCGAGGTGACCCTGCGCCACCGACTCACTGCCAGTGGCGATTTTAACACCGCATCGGCGTTGGCCTTCCTGCTCTTTATTCTCATCTATTTCCCCTGTATTGCCACGGTTGCAGCCATCCGCTCGGAGTTGGGCTGGAAATGGGCCGTGGCATCCATTCTTTACAGTACGGCGATGGCGTGGATTGTAGCCTACGCCGTCTATAATCTTTTGAGCCTTTGGGTATGACGTGGCAGGATTGGGCCGTGGCATTGGTCGGAGTGGCCATTGTCGTGTGGGGAGTGGTGCGTATCACCATCAATGTAAAGAGGCGCAAAAGTCTCTTTGACCCTTGCGCCTCCTGTTCCGAAAAGGATTGCCCCTCACGAGGCCGTAAATCATCAGATTGCGAACATAATAAGTAGCTGTGCTGTCAGCACTCGCAGGAACATCGTGACGGGATATACCGTTGCGTAGCTTACTGCCGGCATATCGTTGCCTGCCGTGGTATTGGCGAAGGCCAGAGCAATCGGGTCGGTCATACTTCCCGAGAGCATACCCATAATGGTATAGAAGTTCATCTTCAGAGCAAAACGGGCAAACAGACCCACCAACAGTATGGGCAGAATCGTGATGATGGCTCCGTAGCCTACCCACACATAGCCGCCATTGATAACCGTATCGACAAAGCCGTCACCGGCACCCAGACCCACGCAGGCAAGGAAGAGCGAGATGCCCACCTCGCGCAACATCAGATTGGCACTCATCGTGGTATAGGTGATAAGGTGCATATGCGTTCCGAAGCGGGCAAAGAGCAACGCCACAATCAGCGGACCGCCGGCCAAACCGAGCTTTACGGGTTGGGGAATGCTGACGATGGGTATCGAGCCGAGAATCACGCCAAAGAATATGCCGAGGAAGATGGTGATGATGTGGGGGTGATTGAGCTTCTTGAGCGAGTTGCCCAATAATGCAGCTACCTGCTCCACAGCCTTCTCCGAGCCTACAACCATAACCTTGTCACCCACCTGCAACTCCATACCCTGGTAGGGAATCAGATCGACACCCGCACGATTTACGCGCGTGATGTTGATGCCGTACTTGGTACGCAGGCGCAGATCGGCAAATCGCTTGCCGTTAATCTCGTTGCGAGTGATGACGATGCGGCGCGATACGAGTTGGCTGTCGAATGCCTTCCACTCCTTCTCCTCCATCTTTATTTCGTGACCGATGAAGGTTATGATCGCCTCGCTATCTTCGGCAGCACACACCACCAGCAAGCGGTCGCCAATGGTGAGCACGGTCGAGGCATCGGCAATGGCAATGGTGTTGTCCTTGTGGGCGATGCGCGACACTACGAACTGGCGATTTATGAGCTCTTTGATGTGGCCGACACTTTGGCCATTCATCATATTGTTGGTTACCTCGATAGATATTTTTGTCGCGAATTTATTCTCGTTCGAGAGAGCCTTAAGACCCTCATCCTCGCGCTTGAAGTCGATGCGCAGAGCGTAGCGCAGAATGATGAGGGCGATGATAACGCCCACAACTCCAAGAGGATAGGTTACGGCGTATGCCATAGCGATATTGGGGTCTTCGATACCCGTAGTGTCGGTGAATGCCTGCTGTGCGGCACCCAGACCGGGGGTGTTGGTTACTGCACCCGAGAGTACGCCGACCATAGTCGAGAGTGAGGTGCCGGTGGCCAAATGGATGAGGTATGTGGTCACCACACCGAGTATTACGACCAATGTTGCCAGCGTGATAACCTTTACTCCGCCCTGCTTAACCGAGGCGAAGAAACTCGGGCCTACCTGCAATCCGATGGAGAATACAAAGAGGATAAGTCCGAACTCCTTGATAAATTGCAACGCCTCCTTGTCAATGTTCATTCCGAAGTGACTTGCGGCGATGCCGACAAAGAGAATCCACGTTGCGCCGAGCGATACGCCCTTGATTTTTAGTTTGCTCAATGCAGTGCCGATGGTTATGACCAGGGCCAGAGTAAGCACAGAATGGGCAATGCCCGTACCGAAAAATAGAGAATATAACCACTCCATAATATATAAGTGTAGAATGTTGCTAACCTAATTTGCCGGCAAAGATAAAAATAATTCAAAATTCAAAATTCAAAATTCAAAATTATTTTATACTTTTGTCCATCCAAATACACTTAAATAAAATGAGCAACGGAGTTAATATCGAACGCGCACACCGTATGGATGGTACGGGTGAGTACTATTTTTCGCGCCGTCTGCGCGAGATTGCCGAGATTGAGGCATCGACTGGTCGTCAGATTATTAAACTTGCAATGGGTAGTCCCGACCTGCCGCCCCACCCCTCGGTTGTGGAGCGTCTGTCACAGGAGGCTCTGCGCCCCGATGTACATAAGTATATGTCGTTCAAGGGTGAGCCTATATTGCGTAAGGCCTTTGCAGATTGGTATGCAAAGTGGTATGGCGTAGAGGTTGATTACAACTCGGAGGTGTTGCCCCTTATCGGTTCGAAGGAGGGTATTATGCACATCTGCCAGACCTTCATCAATCCCGGTGATAAGGTGCTTGTTCCCAACCCCGGATATGCAGCTTATAAGTCGGCTGTAAGTATGACCGGCGGTGTGATGCTCCCCTACTCACTCAATAAGGAGAATGACTTTACTCCCGATTTTGAGGCTATTGAGGCTGCCGGTGTCGAGGGCGTGAAGATTATGTTCGCCAACTTCCCCGGAATGCCCACAGGTCAGACTCCTACTCGTGAACTCTTCGAGAAGTTGGTTGCATTTGGTCGTAAGCACAATATCCTCGTTATCCACGATAACCCCTACTCATTCATCCGTAATGCTGAGAAGCCGATGAGTATCCTCTCGGTCGAGGGCGCGATGGATGTGGCTATGGAGATGAACTCTCTGTCGAAGGGCCACTCGATGGCGGGATGGCGCGTGGGTGTTATCCTCGGTAAGAAGGAGTGGATTGACTCGATTCTGACCTTTAAGTCGAATATGGATTCTGGTATGTTCTACCCCATCCAGGCGGCTGCCGAGACTGCTCTCTCACTCGGCGAGGAGTGGTTTAAGGAGCTTAATGCTATTTACTACGAGCGCGAGAAACAGGGTTATGCTCTGCTCGATGCGCTGGGATGTAAGTATCGCCCCAACCAGGCAGGTCTCTTTATCTGGGCGGAGATTCCGGAGGATTATGAGGGTGACTGCTACGATTTCTCTGACGAGGTTATGGAGAAGTGTGATGTCTTCCTCACCCCGGGTGGTATCTTCGGTACCGAGGGTAAGCGTTATGTTCGCATTACGCTCTGCTGTCCCGCAGAGCTGCTCGAGAAGGCGGTGAATAATGTCAAGGCTCGCTATTAAGATTCATACAAATAACAAAAAAGAGTGGTCACACCACTCTTTTTTTTGTTGGCTTGATTATCAATATTATAACAGCCCAGCTTCGTAGTAGAGTACTATCTGCTCGATAAGTTTATCCTCGCCATCGCGCTCGTATTCGAGTTTGAGGTTGTTGCCGAAGATGCGGGCAAGGCCCTGCCAAAATCCCGCTACAAAGCCTCCGCGGAACTCTTTGATTATCTGATAGGCGGTGAACTCCGTCTCGCGGTCGATGAGCTTTACGAGAATCTTGCCTTCGTAGCGTGTCATTCGCTTAATTAGGGGTGTGTACTGCTCGGTGATGCGCTTCTCGATACCTTTGACGTAGGCGTGTTGCTCCTTTTTTGTTGGCAGACGGCGCAGTTCCTCCTCCATACCGGCCATCTCGGCGCGGGCAATCTGCGCCAGAGGATAGACCTTCTTGACTGTGCGGATAAGTTTGTAGTGGCGGCGTGCATCTATGCCGCGGTTGTATTTGTAGAGCGGCATCATATGTACTGTGGCTATCGAGTCGCCACTCTTATCGCGTGTCCACTCCTGGTGCCAATATCCCCTACCGCGATGAATGATGGCTCTACCCTGCGCCGACAGGCTCTCTGCACATAGAGCGTAGAGTGTGGAGAGAAGTAATATGATAAATAGCCGTTTCATCGCCGTTTTCTTGCTTGTAACCACAAAAATAGTTATTTTTGCCGAATAAACGAAACGCCGGACCCGATTATTGGGTTGAGGATATTAAAAGTGAAAATTATGTTGAAAGAGGGACTTTCCCATACGAGTAGAGCAAAGGTAACGCTCGAGAATTGTGCCGTGACCTTAGGGTCGGGCGATATGGAGGTGTTTGCAACGCCTGCAATGGTTGCACTGATGGAGAATGCTGCGATGAAGGCGGTGGCAGAGGCTCTGCCCGAGGGTTCTACCACGGTGGGTGCCGAGATGAATACAACTCATATTAAACCTTCGGGTATCGGTGCCGAGGTGTCGGCTACGGCCGTGCTGACAGCTGTCGAAGGACGCAAACTAACCTTTAATGTGGGTGCAGCAGACCAGGTAGGTATGATTGGCGAGGGTGTGCACGTGCGTTACGTTGTGGATAGAGAGAAGTTTTTGTCGAAGGTGCGCTAAAATTCACAATTCACAATTATTTTGATTACTTTTGTCGCCAATTGTTAAAGAATAAAATTAGACAAAAAATATGTTTGAAAATTTAACCGATAAACTCGAACGCTCGTTCAAAATTCTCAAGGGCGAGGGTCGTATTACCGAGATTAACGTGGCGGAGACCCTCAAGGAAATTCGCCGTGCGCTTATTGACGCCGATGTAAACTACAAGGTTGCCAAGAACTTTACCGATGAGGTTAAGCAGAAGGCGTTGGGTCAGGATGTGCTCAAGTCAGTGAAGCCGGGTCAGATGATGACCAAGATTGTGCGTGACGAGCTCGCTGCCCTGATGGGTGGTACGGCTACCGACATCAAGTTGGAGGGTACCCCTGCCGTGATCCTTATCGCAGGTCTGCAGGGTTCGGGTAAGACCACCTTCTCGGGTAAGCTGGCATCGTTCATCAAGAGTAAGAAGGGCCGTCAGGTGCTGCTTGTTGCGGGTGACGTCTATCGTCCTGCGGCTATCGACCAGTTGAAGATTCTCGGTCAGACGGTCGGTGTGCCTGTCTATACCGAGGAGGGTAACCAAAACCCCGTAGAGATTGCCGAGAATGCAATCAAGTATGCTCGTCAGAATGCTTATAATGTGGTGATTGTCGATACGGCAGGTCGTCTGGCTGTCGATGAGACGATGATGCAGGAGATTACCGCCATTAAAGCTGCGGTAAACCCGAGCGAGACCCTTTTTGTGGTCGATTCGATGACCGGTCAGGATGCGGTGAATACCGCCAAGGAGTTTAACGATCGCCTCGATTTCGATGGCGTGGTGCTGACCAAGCTCGATGGTGATACACGCGGTGGTGCTGCTATCTCGATTCGTTCGGTGGTCAATAAGCCATTGAAATTTATCTCGAGTGGCGAGAAGATGGATGCTTTGCAGGTCTTCCACCCCGAACGTATGGCCGACCGAATCCTCGGTATGGGTGATGTGGTGTCGCTGGTGGAGCGTGCGCAGGAGCAGTTCGATGAGGAGGAGGCTCGCCGCCTGAAGAAGAAGATTGTCAAGAATAAGTTCGACTTCAATGACTTTATTGGTCAGATTCAGCAGATTAAGAAGATGGGAGGTCTGAAGGATCTCGCCTCGATGATTCCGGGTATGGGTAAGATGCTCAATAATGTTGAGATTGGCGATGATGTCTTTAAGCAGACCGAGGCCATCATTGGCTCGATGACACCCGAGGAACGTGAGCATCCCGAGATTATCAATGCTCGCCGCCGTGAGCGTATAGCCAAAGGCTCGGGTACAACTATGGCCGATGTCAATCGACTGATGAAGCAGTTCGAGGATACTCGCAAGATGATGAAGATGGCAGCCGGTATGGGTGGCAAATTGCCTAAGATGCCGGGCGGTATGCCTATGCGTAGAAGATAAACCCATCGAGAGGTGTGAAATCTAAGCCCGCTTATGCGGGCTTTTTTTTGTTGCGATGGATAAAAAAACGGCGTAAAATTTGGTGATATATATTATAAATAATATATTTGCACACTTTATGTTGCTTTGCGATAGGGTGATATAAAATGGTGATGTTTTTTAAGAGAGAAAGATTAAAAACTTAATATATTTAACATTTTACAAACTTTAACTTAATTTATTAAATGCTTATGAAAAAGATGTTCAAATCGCTCCTGATGTCGGCGTTGGTGCTGACCGCAGGTGCGTTTGTTGCCTGCACCAACAATGAGGAGGGTGACAAGAAATTTGAGGGTATGCCCGAGATTTCGGCTACTGCTGATGTTGATGTGCTGACCCTTGAGGGTGGCGTTGTAACCGTAAACGTAGTTTCGAACGCTCCCTGGACTGCAACTGTAGATGCAGAGGATGTAACCGTATCGCCCGCAAAGGGTAACGGCAATGCAACCGTAACCGTAACCGTTCCCGCTGCAACTGCTGCGCGTGACGTGAAGGTTTCATTCGTTGCTGTTGGTTCTATGATGGGTGTTGAGCTTACTGATGATGCACAGGTTTCGATTTCGCAGAACGCTGCCGGTAAGTTCCTCATTTCGGGTATCACTCCCGAGGCTGTTGGTGATGGCGCAGAGTTCTCGCTCGAGGAGGTGCTCGTTACCGCAGTTGGTACTCAGGCATACGTAATCGCTGACGAGAGCGGTGCGATGATTGTTTTCCACAATGGCCACGGCCGTACCGTTGGTGAGAAGATTAACATCAGCGGTCAGGTTACCGTTTACAAGAGCGACAGCGGCTCGATCGGTACTCCCCAGTTCGGTAACACCGCAACCGTAACTGTTGTTTCGACCGGCAACGAGGTTACTCACAACCCCACCCTGCTGGATGCAGCTGCATTT
>JBGUTM010000145.1:0-5034 GCA_045133075.1 Alistipes sp.
GTCAGCTCGGCATCCACCGCTGCACACCAGATGGTCGTTGTGTTCTGAGGCAGATGCTTCATCGCATAATCAATACCCTGCTCGCTGGCAATAACTGCCGCAATGTGGGTATGTGCAGGCTGGCCACCACGCTCACACAGAGCCTCATAAGCCAACACAAGCGATGCTCCCGTAGCCAACATCGGATCTACCAAAATCAAGGTCTTACCCTCGAGGTTTCCGCACGAGATATACTCTACCTTAACCTCAAACGAGTTGTCCTTATGGCTCTTGCGATATGCCGACACAAAGGCATTCTGGGCATCATCAAAGTAGTTCAGGAAACCCTGATGAAAAGGAAGACCGGCACGTAGAATCGTTGCCACAACAACCTTATCACTAATCATATTAACCTCAGCCTCTCCGAGTGGAGTCTCGACAATCTGGGGTGCATAGTTGAGCTTTTTAGAGATTTCGACAGCCGTAACCTCACCGATTCGCTCCAAATTGCGGCGGAAACGCATCGAGTCCTTCTGAATCTTCTTATCGCGAATCTCGGCGATAAACTTGTTGAGCAGAGTGTTTTCGTGATTGAGAATGTGTAACATAATCTATTGTGTTTTAAGGTTTTGAACAAGGATTTAGTAGAGGAAATTATTAAACGGATAACGACCCGAATGTATCTCGCGCACCATACCGTAAAGATCGCTACGCAGTTTGTCGATATTGAGTCGCTCAACAGCCGATATGAAGATACAGGGGGTATTGGCCTTGGCAATCCAACTCTGCTTCATATCCTCAAGCGACATATTCTCGCGCGTGGCGGGTGTCAAATCATCCTCATCTTTTTTAATATAGGTATAGGCATCAATCTTATTGAAGACCAAGAACACCGGCTTATCTGCCGCACCGATATCCTGCAAGGTCTGCTTCACCACGGCAATTTGCTCTTCGAACTGCGGGTGCGAGATATCGACAACGTGCAATAGCAGGTCGGCCTCGCGCACCTCATCCAAAGTCGACTTAAACGACTCGATAAGTTGGGTGGGCAACTTACGAATGAATCCCACGGTATCCGACATCAGGAACGGCAGGTTATCAAATACCACCTTGCGCACCGTTGTATCGAGCGTTGCGAAGAGTTTATTCTCGGCGAAGACCTCACTCTTCGAGAGGAGGTTCATAAGTGTCGATTTGCCGACATTGGTATATCCCACCAGAGCCACGCGCACCATCGAGCCTCGGTTGGAGCGTTGCACCGACATCTGGCGGTCGATCTTCTTGAGTTCCTCCTTGAGTTTCGATATACGGTCGCGAACGATACGGCGGTCGGTCTCGATCTCGCGCTCTCCGGCACCACCTCGGGTACCCGTACCACCTCTCTGACGCTCGAGGTGAGTCCACAGACCGGCCAGGCGGGGCAGCATATACTCATACTGCGCCAGCTGCACCTGCGTCTTGGCGTATGCTGTGCGTGCACGCGACATAAAGATATCGAGGATCAGTCGGGTACGGTCGATCACGCGACAAGGCATCGCCTGCTCGATATTGCGAGTCTGAGAGGGCGAGAGCTCATCATCGAAGATAGCAACGCCGATGGCATTCTCCTCGCAATAGCGGGCAATCTCCTCGAGCTTGCCGGGACCTACATATATACGGGACAAAGGTTGTGGGAGTCGCTGAGTAAATCGGCGCACCGTAACGATATCGGCAGTCTCGGCCAGGAACTCCAACTCATCAAGGAACTCCTCAGCCTGACGCGGCTCCTGATTGTCGCGTATAACGGCAACCAGAACGGCACGTTCGCGCTCGTCTACAATCTCTTCAGTAGCTCTCTTATCGACCTGTTTCATTATGCTATTCAAAAAACCTGTTTTTGCGAGTACAAAAAAGGGTATCCCTGCAATAAGAAGATACCCATTTTTTTGAGTCTGGTTAAAATTACTGCTGGAGGCGGAAATCTACCGGCAAGGTATACTTCACACGCACAGCCTGGTTTCTCTGCTTACCGGGCTTCCACTTCGGCGAGAGCTTCAGCACACGAGCAGCCTCATCCGACAGCGAACGGTCGGGGGTCTGGAGCACCTCGATATTGGTCAGGGTACCATCACGCTCGATGACGAACGAGAGGAGCACACGACCGGTAATACCGTTCTCCTGTGCAATCTGCGGGTAGCGAAGACGACCCTGCACCCAAGCGCGGAACTTCAAAAGGTCACCACCCTGGAATGTAGGCATTGACTCTACCTTCACGAAGGGCTGGTCATCCTCGAGGTTCTCCTCTGCAACTGCAACCTGCTGAACAATCTCGATATTCTCATCAAACTCCGAGAAGTCGAAGTCGGTAGCAATCTTGGTATCGTTGGTAACCACGTTCAAGATATCGGTGATCACGGTAATCTCGGTCTTCTTGGGAGGCTCGGGAGGCTTCTGATCCTGACGAGTAATTTCGGTAATCTCCTCCTCTACGGGGCCGAAAGACTGCTCCACCTTCTCGATTCGGTACTCGGTGGGAGTGTACGAGAATACGGCGATAATCGCGATCAAAGCAACTATCAAACCGATTTCAAGCATAAGACCTCTTTTGTTGTTAAGGTCGGCTTTGGGTGATTTTTTAACTTCCATTTATCTAAAATTTTAATTGTTCCGGTTACATTTTCCCGCAAAAAGTATAATCGGCGGGCATACGTAGTCGCAAATATAAGCATAATATTCCGAAAATAGCAACTCGTTTTTCAAAAAAGACCAAAAAAAGAGAGTATTTTTTAGTTTTCATCGAGATTGGCCGACAAAATCCTCCAAAAACATAGTCTCCCCAACATCTTTTTGCTAATCTCGGCGAAAGGTTATACCTTTGCATCAAACAAAGTTTGTCTATCAAATGAAAGCTCTCTACGGAATGACCCTTGAGCAGTTGCAACAACTGTGTACCGAGTTGCAACTACCGCGATTTGCCGCCAAGCAGATTGCGCGATGGCTCTATCGCCGACACGTCCGCTCCATTGACGAGATGACCGACATCTCGGCCGCGGGTCGCACCAAACTCAAGGAGAATTTCACCATCGGTCTCTCGGCTCCGCTACGCGAGTCGGTATCGGCTGATGGCACTAAAAAGTATCTGTTCAGCACTGGCGAGGGAAGCCTTATCGAGTCCGCGTATATCCCTGATGGAGAACGAGCTACGCTCTGCGTATCATCGCAGGCGGGATGCCGTATGGGATGCCGTTTCTGCGCCACCGCACGACAAGGACTCCAGCACTCACTATCGACCGCTGACATCCTCAACCAGATAATATCTCTACCCGAGCGCGACCGCCTCACCAACCTCGTTTTTATGGGCATGGGCGAGCCCCTCGACAATATGGAGAACCTGCTCCCCGCACTCGAGATTCTCACCTCGGAGTGGGGCTTCGGATGGTCACCCACACGCATCACCGTATCAACGGCCGGAGTAGCCAAAAACCTGCCCCGATTCCTCGATCAAACAAAGGTTCATCTGGCCGTGAGCCTACACAATCCTTTCCACGATGAACGTATCGAGATTATGCCTATCGAGAAGGCCTACCCCATCGCGGAGGTGGCCGACATCCTGCGCCGATACGACTTCTCACACCAAAGACGTGTATCGTTCGAGTATATCGTGATGAGCGGGCTGAACGACTCCTCGCGCCACATCAAAGAGTTGTGCCGCCTGCTTAACGGCATCAAATGCCGCATAAACCTTATCCGCTTCCATAAGATTCCCGACTCGCCCTACTTCTCTCCCGAACAGACGAAGATGGAGCACTTCAGAGATACCCTCACAGCCCGTGGCATTATGACCACAATCCGAGCCTCTCGTGGCGAGGATATCGAAGCGGCCTGCGGACTGCTCTCGACCAAAGCCAAAGGCTAACAAAAAAAGCACCGGCCGACAAATTTGTCAGCCGGTACTCCCCTTAAAATTAACCCTAAATGCTAACTTCGAAGAATCTCTCCCAGATAGGCATCCAGGAACAGCAGTTCGTGGTCGCCACATATCACCTGTGAGAACAATAGATCTTCATCGCTAACAGAACATAAATCTTTCGTGTCAAACTCTCCCATAGGCACCGTTATTTATTGTTTCCTGCAATAGTAACGCGGCACCTTACGGGATTATTGTTTCAACTCCTCAAAAATTCTAACTCAAGACAAGATTATTCTCCTTTATCATCTTGCGCAGGTTGATAAGGGCATAGCGCATACGGCCCAAAGCGGTATTGATACTCACATTGGTCTGCTCGGCTATCTCCTTGAAGCTCAACGAGGAGTAATATCTCAACATAACCACTTCGCGTTGCTCTTCGGGCAACATCTCGACTAGACGGCGCACATCGTTATTGATTTGAGCAGACACCATATCATCCTCGATAGTGTGTTCTGCAAAGCGCAGTGTACCGAGCAGGTTGTAGCCAGCATCGGCTTCGTTCACTAACTTGTGCTGCTTGCGCGAACGGAAGTAGTCGATAACCTGATTGTGTGCAATGCGCAGTATCCACGAGAGGAATCTACCATTATCGGTATAACGACCCTCGTCAATAACGCGAACCGCCTTAATGAATGTCTCCTGGAAAATATCATCGGCAACGTCACCATCCTTAACCATCATACGGATATACTCCTTAACACGACGGCTGTGACGCTCGATAAGTTGTGAAATAGCACTCTGGTCGCCCGAAAGATAACTATTAAGCAATCCTTGGTCACTTAATACTTGTACGTTCATACTCTTCAGTTTTTAGTAAAACAATGTTAAAAGAGTACAATTTTTTCGATAGGCAACGAGTTTTTAATTAGTAAATAGTTCTTGTTTTCGATTGCAAGATACGAAAAGTTTTTGGTTTTGCCAAATCGCTCTCGGCCCTGCAATCGGGTCGATATTTAGCAAAATCTGTGCCAGAGTAGGCTACAGGGGCGATTTTATCTTTTCTACCCTCGGGGTCAATCGACCAAAACGGCAGGTCAAACGCCAAAGGCAACATCTCGATTTGGGCATAAAAAGAGGGCGCAGACCCAAATTCTGCGCCCTGAAGT
>JBGUTM010000146.1:0-4670 GCA_045133075.1 Alistipes sp.
CTATATCTGCCCAGTTAATAGTCTGCCCGAAATCTCTTTGGGCAGACTATCTTTTTAGCGCGTTTTCAAAATGTTTTCTATCTTTGCACCCGATTTGCGGATTTATATTAACTTATAAATCTAAAACAATGACAAAGATTAAGTGGAAGCACGTCCTAATTACCGGTGGAGCATCGGGTATTGGACGTATTATGGGACGAATTGCACTCGAGAAGGGCGCGCGTTGTTTGACAATTTGGGATATCAATGAGGTAAATATAGCTGCTACAAAGTCGGAGTTCTCCGCTCTGGGAAGAGTTGAAGGCTTTGTGGTGAATATCGCCGACAACGATGCCGTTACAGCAACATACCAACAGACAATCAAGGAGTGCGGTGGTGTTGATATTTTGATTAACTGCGCCGGTGTTGTGACCGGAAATAAGACCTTCGAGCATCAGAGCATCGAGGAGATTGAGCGGACATTGGCTATCAATACCAAAGCTCCAATGGTTATTGCGTTGCAGGTGTTGCCCGATATGATTGCTCGTGATTGTGGTCATATATGCAACATAGCTTCGGCTGCTGGAATGTTGGCCAATCCGAAGATGTCGGTCTATGTAGCCAGCAAGTGGGCTATGATTGGCTGGTCAGATTCGGTGCGTATTGAGTTGAGTCAACGCCGCAGCAAGGTGCGTTTTACAACTGTTGCTCCATACTACATCAATACGGGTATGTTCGATGGTGTTCGTTCTCGCATCATTCCGATTTTGAATGCCGAGCGAACCTCGCGTAAGATAATCCGTGCTATAGAGCGCAATATCGATTTTAGGGGTATCCCATTTGGATTTCATTTTATCCGTTTTTGGCAGGCGATGTTGCCGACATCGTGGTTTGATTTCCTGTTCGGTAAGTGTTTTGGCATATTTACGGCAATGGACCACTTTACGGGTCGTAAAAGTAGAAGAAGATGAGAGTTGAGAATACACCAAACGAGAAGATCTTGCAGATTGTGGAGGCGCAGCGTGGGTATTTTCACACGGGAGCCACGCTCGATATCTCATTCCGCAAGCAGATGTTGCGCCGACTTCTCGATGCGCTTCATCGGTGGGAGAAGCCCCTCGCCGAAGCCCTCTATGCCGATTTGCACAAATCCTACGAGGAGGCCTATATGACCGAGTTGAGCATCGTTACGGGCGAAGTGCGCAATCACCTGCGCCATTTGACGCGCTGGGCTCGCCGCAAGAGTTGTGCTACACCGCTGAAGATGTTCCCCTCGCGCAGTCGTATTGTGACCGAGCCGCTTGGCAACTCACTGATTATCGCTCCGTGGAACTATCCTGTGCAGCTGCTGCTCAATCCGCTGGTCGGAGCCATCTCCGCAGGATGTACCGCGGTGTTGAAGCCCTCACCATATGTTCCACACGTTGCGAAGGTTATCGAGCAGATGATTCGTGCCACCTTCGAGGAGCAATATATTGCCGTTGTGCAGGGTAATCGCGATGTGAATACCGCTCTGCTGGAGGAGCGTTACGATATAATCTTCTTCACGGGTAGCCCTTCGCTCGGCCGAACGGTGATGAGCGCGGCGGCGAAGAATCTGACCCCTGTAGTGCTTGAGCTGGGAGGTAAGAGCCCCTGCATTGTCGATAAGGATGCCGATGTGGAGATTGCCGCCCGCAGAGTTGTTTGGGGTAAGGGCCTCAATGCGGGCCAGACCTGCATTGCTCCCGACTATCTGATGTTGCACGAGACGGTCAAGGAGCGTTTTATCGAGGCCTTCAAGCGCGAATCGCACCGCCTGCACGGCGAGGATGCAAGCCGTAGTGACCACTATGTACGTATGGTCAATGACCGAGCCTTTGAGCGCGTGGCGGGATACCTGGCCGATGGGTGGGTTGTTGCCGGTGGACGGACCAAGCCCGAGGAGCGATATATCGAGCCTACACTGCTCGATGGAGTGGCGGAGGATGCACCTGTGATGCAGGAGGAGATATTCGGCCCTATATTCCCGATTAGGACTTTTCGCGAGATTGACGAGGTTGTAAAATTCGTTACCGAGCGAGAAAAGCCATTGGCACTATACTACTTCGGACCCGAAAAATGCGGTTGGGATGTTGTGCGCCGCACCTCTTCGGGCGGAGCCTGCATCAACGATACGATTATGCACATAGCCAACGAGAAGCTCCCCTTTGGAGGTGTCGGTAATTCGGGTATGGGGCACTATCACGGTCGCGAGAGCTTTGAGGTCTTTTCGCACCGCCGAGCGGTGGTGGTTACACCCACCTGTCTTGATATGCCATTTAGGTATATGCCCTACAAGATGTTTAAGTTTGTGAAGAGATTGTTATAACCCCACAAGACAAAAAGTCCCCTGAAATAAATGAAGTTTGAAGAACTCGATATTGTAGCCCCGATTTTGAGGGCAGTTGAGGAGAAGGGTTACGCAGAACCCACACCTATCCAACAAGAGGCTATACCCGTAGTTATGGCGGGTAAGGATATATTCGGCATTGCGCGTACCGGTACGGGCAAGACGGCTGCTTTCGCAATCCCCATCATTCAGCAACTTATGGCACAGCGTGAGCAGGCGGCTGCCGCACTGGCCGAACGTGAGGCCGAGGAGTCCCGCCTTGCCGAGGAGCAGGCTGCCCAAAAGGCTCAAGAGACTCAAGATGACCAAGAGCCTGCTGAGCCGCTGTCGGGAGAGGTCGTTGAGGGTGCAGAGTGTGCCGAAGGTGTAGCTTCCGCCGAGATAAAGGGCGAGACCCGCAACCAACGCCGCCGCCGTCTCTATCGTGAACGTCAGCGGAAACGCCGCGAGAAGCGTGAACAGGAGGGTAAACTTCCCCACCAGATTCGCGCCCTTATCCTCACGCCGACACGAGAGTTGGCACTGCAAATCAGCGACTGCTTTACCGACTATGGCAAATACTCGGGACTGCGCCACACGGCAATCTTTGGCGGTGTGAAGCAGAAACCACAGACTGATGCTCTGCGTAAGGGGGTCGATATTCTCATCGCCACTCCGGGACGTCTGCTCGATCTTATGGGACAGGGTGAGGTGAAGGTCGATAATCTGACAACCTTTGTGCTGGATGAGGCCGATCGTATGCTCGATATGGGATTTATTGCCGATATCCGCCGTCTGCTCCCCAAGTTGCCCAAGGAGCGACAGACACTATTCTTCTCGGCTACGATGCCCGATGAGATTGTGCGTCTTTCGCGTTCGATGTTGCACCACCCCGTGCGCATCGAGGTTACGCCTGCCTCCTCGACCGTGGACGAGGTCGAGCAGTGTGTCTACTTTGTCGAGAAGTCCGAGAAGCGTCAGTTGCTGGTCGAGTTGTTACGCGATAATGAGGATAAGTCGGTGCTGATCTTTGCTCGCACCAAGCACGGTGCAGACAATATCTCTAAGACGCTGCGCCATAAGGGTATGCGTTGCGAGGCCCTGCACGGTGACAAGTCGCAGTGCCAACGTCAGCGGGCCTTGGATGACTTTAAGTCGGGCAAGTCGCGTATAATGGTTGCTACCGACATTGCTGCTCGCGGTATCGACATCAAGGAGCTTGGTATGGTTATCAACTACGATATCCCCGATGTACCCGAGACCTATGTTCATCGTATTGGCCGTACAGGCCGTGCGGGATGTGCCGGCATTGCACTTACGTTCTGCACTCTCGATGAACACAACATAGTCAAGGATATTCAACGACTAACCGGTCGCAAAATTGACACTGTTTTATACGGTGACACCTGGTAGAAGCAGGTGTATAAAAAGGCTCTTTTGGCATCTGCCTTGCCTTCGAAATCCTCACATACGTTTAGTATGCTGCGGTTTCTCAGTCTGCGAGCAGCTTCAAAATAGCTCTTGTTATACGCCTGCTTGCAAACTGGGTGTCTAACAAATCTTTTGATATCTGCCTTGCCCGAAAAACCTCATTTACCTCAAACAAGCAAATAATAGCCTGCCCAACAAGCAACGGTTGAGCAGGCTCTATTTATTGTCAGCTTCCTGCCGCAACAATCATCGCCAGGCCACCGATAAAGAGTAGGAACATCAACGCAAGCAACCAATCGACCACCTTGGGTGCGCCACGGAACTCCTTCCAGACGAAGACGCCCCAGATGGCGGCAACCATAGGTGCGCCCTGGCCGAGTGCATAAGAGACGGCAGGACCCGCCTCACCCGAGGCTATATAGCTGAATGCCGTACCCAGACACCATATCGCACCTCCCAATACGCCGACAAGATGTGTCCCGAGCGACCCTTTTAGGTAGTCGCCATAGGTTACAGGCTTGCCGGCAAAGGGGTAGCGCATAACCAGTGTATTGAAGACGATATTGCTCAACATCACACCCACCGAGAAGATAAAGATTGCCGAATAGGGGGTCAGCATACCGGCTGCCGGTGAGCGGAAGTTCGACACATCCATACCCATAACCACAAAGCGGTAGAAGAGCGACATCAGCACACCCGCAATGATGGCCAGCCAGATACCCTTGGAGTTATTCTTTGACGAAGCCCCCTTCGCCCCGCGGTTGTTCATACCCGAGGCAAAGCCGTTGCAGATTATCGCCACAACGATCAGAGCCACACCCGTAAAGAGCATCCCGGGGTGTCCCGAGGGTACTCCCAGATAGTTGACAATCACACCTAAAACCAGTGCAATGCCCACTCCGAGCGGGAA
>JBGUTM010000147.1:0-2959 GCA_045133075.1 Alistipes sp.
CCAAGGATATCATCATCCCCGTACCCCTCGGAACGGTTGCCAAGCAGGTATTGGTAGATGAGGAGACTGGCGAGAGCTATACCGAAGTTGTGGGTGAGGTCACCGAGCAGGGCGAGCAGCTCGTACTGTTGAAGGGTGGCCGCGGAGGTCTGGGCAACTGGCACTTCAAGACCGCTACGAATCAGGCTCCGCGCTATGCACAGCCCGGCGAGGAGGGTGCCGAGGGAACCTTCATTCTCGAGCTGAAGGTCTTGGCCGATGTGGGTCTTGTAGGCTTCCCCAACGCCGGTAAGAGTACGCTTCTGGCCTCGGTTTCGGCAGCAAAGCCCAAGATTGCAAACTACGCCTTCACTACCCTGGAGCCCAACCTCGGCATTGTCGAGGCGCGTGACCACAAATCGTTTGTTATGGCCGACATCCCCGGAATCATCGAGGGTGCACACGAGGGTCGAGGTATCGGTACACGATTCCTGCGCCACATCGAGCGCAACTCGGTATTGTTGTTTATGATTCCTGCCGACAGCGATGATATTCAGCACGACTATGATATTCTGCTGGGTGAGCTCACACAATATAACCCGGAGCTTCTGGACAAACAACGTCTGCTGGCCATCACCAAGTGCGATATGATTGACGAGGAGCTGGAGGAGCAGATGCATCCTCTGTTGCCAAAGGATATACCATCGATATTTATCTCCTCGGTCAGCGGATACCACATAACCGAGCTTAAAGATATGCTCTGGAAGGCTCTGCACGAATAACACAAAAAACTCTCCGAATTGTCGGAGAGTTTTTTGTGTGTTCTATCATTTACCTCTTTATCCCCTTGTGACTAAAAATAGAGTTCGTGGTTGGCGATGCGCAGAAAGAAACCGTCACCCGAGTAGTCGAGGATACCACACACTGTACCCACGCCCGAGGGTATCTTCTCGCCGGCATATTCACATCGAGCCGCGACTTTGACGGACAGGATATCGCCGGCCGCATCGACTATATGGCGTTCAGTATCGACAAACTCCTCATCCACCCTATCACACCACTGCAATCCGACCTCTTCGTCAGCGAAGCGGACACCCTCAATCATCACATACTCCGACACGCACTCCACACCAAGTTTTGCGATGGCGACTCTGCGCGGCACAGCCGATGTAACATCGCCCTGTCGCCAAACCAGATACTTCGAGACATCGCCCTCGGCAATACGATCGACAGTATATTCACCCGTAGGCTTTGCGCCGAGAACAACCTTGCCGCCCACCCTGCCCACAGCAAGGCCATTACAGGTCACCGACACATTGGCATATATCGGGAAATCGGCACATAGTCGCTCATTATCAAGGGCTATCTCTACGCCGCCACTCGCATCGACCACCACCAGCGTCTTATAGAACTCTCCCAGCACATCATTCGCCACCACCGTACCCCGAATCGAGATATCGGAGGTAATAGTTGTCGAGAGCCCCTTACAAAGGCTTTTGAGGTAGGCAATCGAGACCAAGCCGCTCTCGGGAGTATCATCCGGAACGTCCGAATAGTCGGGCTTGGTCGCACTGCACGCCACAGCGAGCCATAGGCTACATAGCGCAATCACTACTCGACACACAATCATCTGCACTTCTCATTTTCAAGATAAACCACTCTCCCGACACGCCCGCAACCTCGCCATATTGGAGTATGCCCGTCAGGCTACACAGTTCGAGAGGCACCTCATCACCTGCATAGTCGGCATAGTTGCTCGTATAGACATAGATGACATTCCCGTCCCTATCCGCAAATGCCCTATACCCCATCCACGTTGCCGGCAAAGTTTGTTCGCCCTCTTCGGGCTGAAATTGCAAGGCCTCGAGTCTAACCAATCGACCACATTTATCGGCACTCAAATCGCCATACGCCACATCCAGAGGTTGCACCTCGACAAGCTCACCGCTACGCACGATATGCTTATCGAGCAACACTTTAGAGTAGAAGTAATCTACCGCGTAGTTGCTATACGATGCAGGCATCAGACCAATTTGCACCACCCCTCGCTCAACACCTACAGCGCACCCATCAAGCTTGATAGAGACCCTACAACCCACAGGATAGGTATTATGCAGGTCGCGCATACCGGCCATAATCTCAGCGGCACCAGTATTATCTTCTATTGTGAAGGTTTGGTAGAAATTGCCTGCTCCATCACTCGAGGTGACCACACCGCCGACAACTATCGGCTCCGCAACCTTAAAGGTATGCCCACGCCACAGCCCGCGCAACTCGGCAAGCGACATATCGGGCTTCACATCCGCACCCTTACCATCGGGCGAACCTATATAATTGTAACAGCCGCACAAAAGTACGGCTGCACAGATAATAAAAATATATTTCCCAACCCTGCGCACTACTCGATACGCGAATCTTTCAGACCAAGGAAGTAGAGAATACCATCCAGACCGATAGTCGAGATAGACTGCTCAGCCGTAGCCTTAACCTTAGGCTTGGCATGGAAGGCGATACCCAGACCCGCGAGGTTGAGCATCGGCAGGTCGTTGGCTCCGTCACCCACAGCCACCGACTGTGCGATGTCGATATTCTCGAACTGGCACAGCAGTCGCAGCAACTCAGCCTTGCGGCGTCCATCAACCACCTCGCCCACGTAGCGACCCGTCAGCTTACCATCCTCGACCTCGAGCTCGTTGGCATATACATAGTCAAAGCCAAAACGCTGCTTGAGGTGGTTACCGAAGTAGGTAAAACCACCCGAGAGGATTGCCGTCTTATAGCCCACACGCTTGAGGATTGTCATCAGTCGCTCCAGACCCTCGGTGATAGGCAGGTTGCGGGCAATATCCTCCATAACCGAGACATCCAGACCCTTGAGCAGGGCAACACGTTCGGTGAAACTCTCACAGAAATCAATCTCGCCACGCATAGCTCGCTCGGTAATCTCGGCAACCTTTTCACCCACGCCGGCACGCTTTGC
>JBGUTM010000148.1:0-2830 GCA_045133075.1 Alistipes sp.
TACTATTTATATATAAGGTGCGGAGCGCGAATAACGCTCCGCACTTTTTTGCCATTTTTCTTCGCACCTTTCGAGAAGGGGCCCCAAAATGCTTTTTTCTTTGTCGCTTTTAGAAAAAAGCTCCGCAAAACCTTTCAATCGAAACTTCGTTTCGAGGAACTTGACAACGTGTGATTTTATTTGCGAGGCTTTGGTTGTCTGCGACAATGGTTCAAAATGCGATAAGTGGCCTTTTTGTAAGTAAACTTCCAACAGACCACTTATCACATTTTGCACTATCCTTGCGGATACCGCAAATCCTCGAAAAAAATATCAGCCATTAGCGATATTAAGGAGGTTAGTGAGTTTAAGGAGTTTAAGGAGTTTAGGGAATTTAGGGAAGTTAAGGAGGTTAGTTTTTGTTTATCTATTGGACTTCGTGGTCATCTCTAACACCCTTAAATCAAATAGCACCAAGCATCCTGCCTTCCCTAAACACCCTAATCTCCCTATCAAACCGCACTACCCCCCCCCCTAAAATAGGGGAGCAGTCCTTATGACTGAGGGGTAAAAACGCCAATGGCTAATGGTCTTTTGGAGGATACAAAAAAGCCGGCATTGCGCCGGCTTAATTTTGAATGCTTAAATAGGGGAGAGGCTACTCCTCATCGCCACCGACCAGAATTCGGCCGCAGTATTCGCAGACGATAAGTTTCTTACCCTGGCGGATATCAGCTTGACGCTGGGGCGGGATACGGTTGTAGCAACCTCCACAAGCATCGCGGTTGATGGTCACCACAGCCAAGCCGTTGTGAACATTGCGGCGGATGCGGTTGTAGGCGGTCAGCAGACGCTCGTCAATCTTGGTCTTGGCTACCTCGGCCTTCTTCTCGAGCGATGCCACCTGGTCAGCTGTCTCGGCCTCGATGCTGTTGAGCTCCTCCTTCTTGGCGTTGAGATCCATATTGCGCTCAGCCATTGCGCTCTGTGCGTCAGCCAGTGCAGACTTCTTAACCTTGATACCGGCGTTGTACTCCTTCAGACGCTTCTCGGCGAGCTCGATCTCGAGCTCCTGATACTCGATCTCCTTGGTGATAGCATCAAATTCGCGATTATTGCGAACATTATTCTGCTGCTCCTTGTACTTTGCGATAAGCATTTGAGCCTGATCCTTCTCGCGGCTACGCTGCTTCGAGAGTGAGTTGAGCTCCTCGACCTCGGCCTCGATGTTGGCGATGCGGGTGTTCAATCCTGCGATTTCGTCCTCAAGATCCTCTACCTCCAACGGAAGTTCACCCTTGATTTTGTTGATCTCATCGATTTGTGAATCAATCTTTTGCAACTCATAAAGTGCTGCAATCTTCTCCTGCATCGAGTAATCAACCTCTGCTGTCTTTTTCTGTGTTGCCATATATCGTGTTAAATTTATTTTGTCAAATAATTTATCGGATTGCGAGAGCACTCACTCTTGCGAACCGCAAAGGTAAGAAATTTTTTTGATAAAATATCAAATAAAATCTCAATTGCGCAATATTCACTCTCAAAATGTCCGATATCGGCCACTGTAAGGGCTCCATCGGGGGTCATAAAGTCGTTATATTTCATATCGGCGGTGATGTAGACTTCGGCGTTGGCCTTGCGAGCCTCGCCGATGAGGAATGCTCCCGAGCCGGTACATACTGCAACACGGCCGACATTTGCTGTGGCGATATCGCTGTGGCGGATAACCTTTGCGCCGGTGATATCCATAACTCGGTGTAGGAATTCCTCGGTAGGCATACTATTCGGAAGGTTGCCGACAACGCCAAAACCGTACTGCTCTCCGGTTGCGGTGGGTTGCAGAATTTCGAGCTCCTCCACGCCGAGCATCGTAGCCAATCGCCAGCTCATACCGTTTGCGGTGCTGTCGAGATTGGTGTGGCAGGCGTAGAGTGCAATGCCACGGCGGATAGCACGTTCGACACATCGCTCGACCATATTTGCCGAGTTGAGCCGCTTGAGGGGGTGGAAGATGATGGGGTGGTGGGTGATGATGATGTCACAACCCTCCTTCTCGGCCTCATCCATCACCTCATCGGTGACATCGACAGCCAGCAGAGCCTTGTGAACATCATCACTCGGACGTCCGACAATCAGTCCCGAGTTGTCGTAGGACTCCTGTAGCGAGAGCGGGGCAAAAGCCTCGATAGCCTCTGTTATCTCCTTGATAGTCATCCCTAAAAGAGTGTTTGTTCGTAGAATGCGAAGAGAGGGCGTTGCTCCTCCTCCTTTTTGTGGCGGCGGCGAGGTTGCTTGGGCTCAAGCACCTTCACGGGGTTACTTTTGAGTGTCTCGGCAGCATCCTCGTCAGTGGTGAGCACTGCATCCTCCTCATCCTCCTCATCGAGCAGAACGCTATCGCCTCCATCCTTGAGGATTTCGCGCACCTCGACCAACATCGAGCGCACCGACTGCAATCTCTCGAGCAGCTCGGCATTGCGCGATACCTCGCCCGTACCCTGCTGCTTCATTGCGCGTTTGGCACCATCGAGGGTCATTCCGCACTCCTTGACCAGATGATAAATCATCTTGAAGTGTTCGATATCCTCAGGTCGGAACAGTCGGTTGCCCTTCTTGTTCTTCTTGGGACGCAGGCAGTCGAACTTGGACTCCCAGTAGCGTATGAGCGATTGATTGACATCGAACATCTCGGCCACTTCGCTCATCGAATAGTATAATTTTTTAGCCATAACGGTATGGTTTTACTTGTCGTTTATCAATATCCTTAATGAGTTGGGAAACAGGTTGTTGCATCGGTTGCCTATGCGCTTTGCAAATCCCAGGGCACAACCCTCGCACTCCACCAGATTCA
>JBGUTM010000149.1:0-13208 GCA_045133075.1 Alistipes sp.
CTTCTCGCTGCCGAAGGTTGCATTCAAAGATGTCGATATCGCCGGCGGCAACACCAAGGTTGGCTTCGAGACTGCTCTTATGGCACGTCTCAACATCACTCGCCACCTCCACCTTCAGGCGGAGTTCGAATATAGCCGCTCGGGCTATCAACTACGATACATCGCTCCGATGTTCGAGCAGTTGATTCGACTGCATGCCAACCGTATCGAGCTGCCGCTGATGCTCGGTGTCAATATCGGCCCCGTGCGCCTCTTCGGTGGCACCTTTATCCGCATCGCCCACAGCGAAAAGAGCGATGCTCCAAATCTGGCAAAGTTGCGTTTCAACGATTCGGACATTGGCTATATGGGTGGTATCGGCATCCACATCCGCAAGTTCTTTGTCGAGACCCGTATCTCGGGATATCCCAAGACAATCATAAAGAGCTACGTTGAATCACGAGGCGTACAGCAACAGGTACGGGTAAGGCGGCATATCCGCTACTCTCTCTCCACGGGATTTTTCTTCTGACAAATCAAAGATGGCAGTTCCAAACGGAATTGCCATCTTTCAACAATCTATTTTTAAGGATTTTGAGAGTGTGTATGACGCCAAAATCACCTTGCCTTCAGGGAGTCGTATAACAAGAGGGATTTTTAGAACTGCGAAGTGCGAAAATCCGGAGCATACTTTTCGTATGTGAGGAATTTGAGCACGAGTATGACGCCAAAATCACCTTGTTAGATGGCTCCCCCCGGGAATTGAACCATATAAACCAAATGCTCCAACGGACGTAAGAAATTACGCTTGCCAAGCTTGGGCGAGTAGACATAGCAGTCGATTGTAAATACACGATTGGTCGCGGTATCCACAGTCGAAAAGCTCACAAACGGGCCGCCCATAAAGTCATTGGCCACATCCCACAAGCCTCGCATCTCGACCCAGAGTCGCCCCTCAATGCGCATCATTCGATAGTCGGGCTCATACTCGGCCAGGGTGGTCATATAGGAGCCGTCCGAAGGCCCGGGAATCTTCGCCGCAAACTTATTGCGTGCCGCAGTCAGCGACTTCAGCGATAGCGACTTGGGGCCCTCGTAAGGATAGGTGTAGATGAAAAATCCCTGACTTGCCGTGGGAAACTCGTAGGAGGCCCACAGGAAATCGTCCGTAGCATTACGCAACAGATAACCCTTCGGGATATGCATCGTAACACCGAACTTTTCGTTGATAATCTTCTCCAGCTCCTTGGCTCCATATCGCGTGGCAAACTCTATATTGCGGTCGCGCTCGGCAGACTCCAGCACCTGCACCAGATTTTCTGCATTCTCGGCCAGCAGATCGGTCAAAGCCTCCTGTGTCGGAGCCTGTGCGAGAATAACGATTTGAGGCTTGGAGGTGAGGTCATACTGCACTCCGATACCCGTATTCTCGACCGTGGGATCCACAAGCAGCTTCAGCACGTTACGGTGGCGTTCGAGTAGATTCTTAAAGTTGTCGGGGGCTACGCGCAGAAGATCAAAGAGCGGCTCATACTGATTATTCGTAGGCACGGGCTGCTGCAAGATGTAACGCAATGTATCGCCCGCCGGGCCCTCCCAGACGCTGTTTTTGCAGACCACAATAACCTCGTAAGGTGCACCCTGCGAGGTACGGCCATCACCCGACAGACGGTGAAAAGCATCACATCCAACCATCACAACCGCCACAGCGGCAAGAAGTAGTGAGCTAAGATACTTTCTCATAGAAAAAATCGTATTTTGAAGTTTATGATTTGTCAAATGTACGAAAAATTTGCCAAAGAGGGCGCATTTACCGATAAAAATATCTACATTTGCATATAGTAAACTTCGTTGTGATGCTATTGAAGATTATCGATAGAGTGCTGAAATGGATGATTCCCGACTCGACCTGGAGTATCAACGACCCCGATGGGGTCTACCTTACCTTCGATGACGGGCCAACACCGGGCGTCACCGAGTGGATACTCTCAACGCTCGAGAAGTACGATGCCAAGGCGACCTTCTTCGTGTTGGGCAAGAATGCGGAGCTCTACCCCGACCTCTACCAGAAGATTCTCGCTGCAGGACATAAGATTGGAAACCACACCTACTCCCACCAGAAGGGTTGGGTGATGTCACTTGAGCGTTACCTCGAGGATATTGATTGTGCTGACGATATCGTACACAGCGATCTGTTTCGTCCTCCCTATGCGCGAGTTACGCCGGCTCAGATGAGGGCCGTGGCCAAACGATTCAAGATTGTGATGTGGAGCATCGTCTCACGCGACTACAATCGCCACCTCTCACCACGCCGCGTATTGCACAATGTACTCGATCGCATCGAGCCCGGCTCGATAGTTGTTTTTCACGACAGTGACAAGGCGTTCCGCAATATGAGCTATGCACTGACTCGCACACTCGAACATATCAAGGAGAAGGGTTGGAAGTGTAAAATTGTGGAGTTATGAAAGTAATCGTTGCCATAACGGGAGCCAGCGGCTCGATATATGCCCGATTGACCATCGAGGCTCTCTTGCGTGCACCCCAGGTCGAGAAGATTGCCCTCATCTACAGCGACACGGCCCGCGAGGTGGTTGCCTTTGAGGGGGAACATATACCCCAGGATGAGCGCATCACCCTCTACGACAATGCCAACCTCTTCGCCCCCGTAGCCAGTGGCTCGGCATCATACGATGCTATGGTGGTAGTACCCTCATCGGTCGGCACACTGGGTCGTATAGCTCACGGACTCTCGCAGACACTTATCGAGCGGGCGGCAGATGTGATGCTCAAGGAGCGCAGACGACTACTGCTGCTGGTGCGCGAAGCCCCTTACTCACTCATACACCTGCGCAATATGACTGCGCTGACCGAGGCCGGAGCTATCATCATCCCCGCCTCACCATCGTTCTACTCGCACCCTACGACCATCGAACAGGCCTGCCTGACCGTGGTCGAGAGAGTCATCGCCCTGCTCGGCATCGAACAACCACACTTCAAGTGGGGAGAATAGGCAAGGGTGTTAAGTGCCATTTGATTAGGGAGATTAGAGAGTGTAGGGAGTGTAGGGAAAGCTGCAAAGTCTACCCGGATTCCTTAAATTCCTTAAACACTCCAAATTCCTTAAGCTCACAAAACACTCTAAATTCCCTAAAAATCACTGCCAAAGTAAAATAATTATGAATTGTGAATTGTGAATTATGAATTGTTTTGTATCTTTGCGGCGCGTATAGGAAAACATTAACTATAAACACGATAAACAATTATGACAATTACTGCTGCTGATATCAAAATCGGTATGTGTATCGAGATGGATGGCAAGACTTTCCTTGTTGTCGATTTCCAGCACTGCAAGCCGGGCAAAGGCCCCGCTTTCGTTCGTTCAAAGCTCAAGAACCTCGAGAATGGTCGCGTTCTCGAGAACACTTTCTCGTCTGTAGGTCAGAAGATTGAGCAGGTACGTGTTGAGCGCCGTCCCTACCAGTTCACCTACGAGGATGACCTGGGTGCACACTTTATGCACTGCGAGACCTTCGAGGAGATCAACATCGAGAAGAGCCTAATCAATAACTACGACCTTATGGCCGATGGTCAGATCGTTGAGGTTATGTTCCACACCGAGAAGGAGACCGTTCTCTCGGCTGAGCTTCCCCCGATTGTTGATATGGAGGTTATCTACACCGAGCCGGGTATCAAGGGCGATACCGCTTCGACCAACTCGCTCAAGCCCGCTACCGTGAACACCGGCGCAACCGTTAAGGTTCCCTTGTTCATCAACACCGGTGACAAGATCCGTGTTGATACCCGCACTCGTGACTACTACGAGCGTATCAAGTAATTGAAGTCGTCCAATAACGATGATGAAAAAATGCCGGGATTTAACATATCCCGGCATTTTTTTATACTTTTGTATAAAGTTATCTATTTATGAAAAGATTTTTTGCCTTATTAGCTCTACTATCACCCATCGCGGCATTTGCCTACAACGGCCAGATGCTGACCCTCCAGATGCGTGGCTCTAAGATATACCCGGGCACCGACCGAGAGGTTAAAATCTATGTACCCAAGCAGTATGACGGCTCCACACCGGCTGCCCTTATCCTCGGCACCGACAGTCAGGAGAAGACCCTGGCCGAGTGTATCGACTCGCTGGTAGTTGAGGGATCAATGCCCGTAGCTATTGCTGTGGTTGTACGCCCGGGCCGTGTCCACAATGCAGCTGGCGAGGTTGTGCGCTACAATCGTAGCAACGAGTACGACCGTATGGACGGGACCTTTGCCCGCTTCCTCGAGGAGGAGGTGTTGCCACAGGTCGAGCAGCTCAAATGTACTGACGGCAGAGCCATAAAACTAACAACCGACCCCTCGATGCGAGCCATTACGGGCAGTAGTAGTGGCGGCATCTGCGCCTTCAATGTGGCGTGGCAACGACCCGACATGTTCGCCAGAGTATATGCTATGTGTGGCACGTTTGTACCCTTCCGTGGAGGTGACCAATACCCTGCATTGGTGCGCAAGGGTGAGCCGAGAGCTCTACGCATATTCCTGCAAGACAACGATAAAGATACCTGGAACCCGCTCTTTGGCAGCTGGTTTGAGTATAATACGCTGATGCTATCGGCACTACAGTTTGCGGGTTACGATGTGCGCCACCAATGGGACGAGGGTGGTCACTCGGGCAAGAACGGACGCCTGATTATGAATAAGGTTATGCGCTGGCTATGGAGCGACTGGGAGCAGGGCATAAAGGTCGGCACGAGCGGCAACAAGTCACTCAACGACATCATCATCCCCAATGAGGGTTGGCACTGCATCGCCGAGGGTGTTGCCGAGGGTGCTATGCTCCACCCCTACACCGAGGAGATGGTCATCCTCCGCACGGGCAGACGCAACGAGGCGATATCTACAGATGGCAGGCACACCAAGGTTAAGGGTCGTGTAGCTCAGTCCGACCCCTACAAGGCTCTCTATCCTGGTGGTGGACATACTGCCGTAAGAGTTGAGGGTAGTAATTGGGTATGGCAATACATAAATACACCTGAGAGCAAGCTCGCCCACGGCCAGGAGTTTTACTACCTATATACCGATGCGGGGCAGATCACTTTCGATGCAAAGGGCTATCTATACGCAGCCACCGATGTCGGCATCCAGATTTGCGACCACAATGGACGTGTACGTGCGATTTTGGCATTGCCTGGCGGCGCGGCAACATCCATTGCCTTTGCCAGAGATAGGCTCTTTGCGATAAGTGGAGGCAAACTCTACGTCCGCAGACTACTACGTAGCGGCACTCACAACGGAGCTCCCAAATCCGAGGGTCAGGGTTGATTACAGGCCGAATAATAGAGAGGACTTCTCACAAACATACTCAATAAAGGCATACTATTTGCCCGTTTTGTACCGTAATCACCAAAATTATTACGGTATGAAATACTTTTTGACACTCCCCCTGCTGACACTATGTGTCATCCTCCTCTGGCTCCCTACCATAATGGAGTCCGCACGTGTGCAAGCCTGCACGCGCGTAGTCTATCAAGGTCCGGTGGCAACCATACTCACGGGTCGCACGATGGATTGGAAGGATAATCCACAAAGTGACCTCTGGCTCTTTCCGCGAGGGATGGATCGTCACGGAGCCGTGGGCAGTAACCCTATGCGCTGGCGGTCGAAGTACGGCAGCGTCATCACCTCTGCCTACAACATCTGCACCACGGACGGGATGAACGAGGTCGGCCTATGTGCCAATCTGTTGTGGCTCTCCGAGTCGGTATATCCTGCGTGGGATGGCACGAGCCACGCCTTGTCGGTGTCGGTATGGGCGCAATATCTGCTCGACAATTGTGCCACGGTGGCCGAAGCTGTAGCCGAGATGAGCAGTGGTAGATTTATCGTGGTATCAGATATGATGCCCGATGGCTCTCGCCCCGCAACGCTCCACCTGTCGGTATCGGATGCATCGGGCGACAACGCTATATTCGAGTATGTCGGTGGCAAGTTACAGATTCATCACAGCCGCGACTATGTGGTGATGACCAACTCGCCGCTCTACGACTCGCAACTCGCGCTCAACGCCTATTGGCAACAGATTGGCGGGCTAACCTTCCTACCAGGTACAAACCGAGCTGCCGACCGCTTTGTACGCGCTTCATTCTATGTGAATGCACTGCCCAAGAGCAGTAACACGGTGCAGGCTGTGGCGGGTCTGTTCAGTGTAATCCGCAACACATCGGTACCCTTAGGTATCTCGATTCCAGATGAGCCGAACATCTCCTCGACACGTTGGCGCACCGTTGCCGACCAGAAGAGTAAGGTCTACTTCTTCGAATCGACACTTATGCCCAATATCTTCTGGGTCGAGTTCAGCGATATGGATTTCTCGGAGGGAGAACGTGTGCGCCGTCTGAATCTAAACAATGGCACTATATACAGCGGCAATGTAGCCACGGAGTTCAAGCCTGCCGAGCCATTCAATTTTATGGGTATAGGAAATAATTGACAATATGCGTGACGGGCACGAAAGGGAGTGGTGAATCACCTTTTCGAGCCCTTGTCGCGCAGGTATTTCGAGAAGAAGAGCCACAGATGTTCACCCACATCGAGGTCTTTGTCTGCCCACGAATGGCCGCCATCGACCACTTCATAGAGCCACACCTCACACCCTTCGCTACCTCCGACAAAGCGATGTGCAATAACCTTATTGCGCTTCAGCGGCAGCTCCTCACTCTCACAGTGGGTGCAGCGATTGACCGCTGCCCAATACCCCACAGCCTGTGGTACGGCTATATATTTACCCCAACCACCTGCATTTGTGGGGTCGCCCTCCCAGGCCGAAGTTTTATCTTTGGTGCCGTGGATTTCGAATAGCGGAACAGCTCTCTTGGCCTTAAGTTCGCGATACATCCACTCCATCGTAAGACCCGACACGGGTGCCACAGCCGCAAAGAGATCGGGACGCTTGTAGGCCAACAGATAGCATATCTCGCCTCCGTTGGAGTGGCCCGTAGCAAAGACATTTTCGCGACTGAGGTTATACTTCTTGTGCAGATGGTGCACCAGACGACCGGCAAAGCCGACATCGTCACGCTTCCACCCTCGCTCACGATGAAACTCGTAGCCCACACTCCAGCAAGGCTTACCCTTAAAGTCCTTGGGACCACGCGGATAGCACACCGCAAAGCCATAACGATCAGCCACTGCATTCAGACCATATCGTTCGGGCTTCGAGCGTGAGCCGTAGCCGTGAAACATCACCACCAGCGGAGCATCTTCAGGCAGATTGGCTGGCCGGTAGAGGTGGAAGGTATAGGTATTTCCCCTATATCGCAGCGAGTCGGTGGTCATCGTACCCTCTTGTGCCGAAGCTGTCGCACAGAGAAGCACCAACACCAATATCGAAAGTACTCGTTTCATATATATTCACTATTTGGAGAGCATCTTTTGGAGTAAGGTTCTGATTTCGCCCACCGCCTCAAGACGGAAAGCGATGGCAAGCAGTAGATACACTGCCACGCCCGTAGATATCTCTACCACCAGACGTACCACCAGAGCGTAGTTGTCCATAGCGCGACCGACAAAGAGCACCGACACTGCCATAAAGGCTGTCACTACTACCGTAGGCAGCAGTGTACGAATTGTACGCCAAAAGCCAAGTGCGGTGTAGTGCATCGAGGCGATGAAATTGATGGCAAACTCACAGAACGACATCACCACCAAACCCCACGCGACAGCCTTCACGCTATGTGGAATCGCAAGGGCGAGGATAATGGTCATCAGTATCTTCTTGGCGATCTCCAGACGCAGGATTATCGCACCGTTACTCTTCACCTTCAGCACATTGTAGGCTATCATCGCCAGCGGCTGAAACAGACCCATAAGGCATAGAATCTGCAAGTAGGGCACCGTAGGCATCCACTTATCGCCTAACAGCAGCGCAAACAAATCCTCTGCAACGACAGCAATGCCTATCATCACGGGAAAGAGCATAAAGGCCACCACCATCATCACCTGACGGTAACTCTCGGCAAATTTCTCGCTACGGTCGCCAATCTTCGAGAGTGCAGGATATGTCACACTCTGTACCGACTGCATAGCCGAGGTGAGTGGCAGATCCTTAAATTTTTGTGCCTGATTGAAAAATCCGAGAGTATCGGCAGAGTATATCTTACCGATAAACATCTGCGAGATATTGTTGTAAATCGAGGATATAATGTCGGTGGTAAGCAGGCGGAATGAGAATGGTGCCATCTCGCGCACAGGCTTAAAGGTAAATTTGCACGATGGTCGCCAACCGCCACACACCCACAAAACAAGGGTCTTGACTGCAAGGGTTACAATCCTCTGTCCCACCAGGCTCCACACCCCGCATCCCGCCAAAGCCATAGCGATAGCCACACCTCCCGCTATAAACGAGGCGGCAAAGTTGGCCTGTGAGAGCAGGCGAAAGCGGAACTCGCGCATGAAGATTGTATTCTGTATTACGCAGAGTGCATTTATCGGTAGCAACAGAAATAGCACCGGTGCAATCCGCGCAATCACAGGCAGCCCATAGTAGCTCGCCACGGCCGGTGCCACCGCGACCAACCCGGCATAGAGCACCACCGACACCGCTATATTGAATACAAATACCGACTGATAATCCTCCGCCGAAGGCTCTGCCTTACGGATAAGCGTCTGCGAGAAGCCGCTATCGACCATCACCAACGCCAGAGCTGTGAAGAATGTAAGGATTGCCATCACACCGAAATCCTCGGGTACGAGCAGGCGGGCAACCACGATGCTCACAACCATCTGCAGTAGCATCGAGCCAACCTTCTCGGCAATGCTCCACGCAACGCCTCCGGCAACCTTTTCTTTTAACTGCTTCTCGCTCATCGGGTCAGGGTCGAGAGTTTTCTATCTCTTCAGGGCTTCGATACCCAGGCGGTAGGAGTCGAGCCCAAAGCCCATAATCGAGCCGCGGCACACGGGTGCCAACATCGATACGTGACGGAACTCCTCGCGTGCCAATATCGAGGAGATATGTACCTCAACCACAGGTGTCGAGATGGCGGCTATGGCATCGCGAATAGCTACCGAGGTATGGGTATATCCTCCGGCATTCATCACCACTCCGTCATACTCCCCTACGCTTGCGTGTAGCTTGTTTATCAACTCACCCTCGACATTCGACTGAAAGAGCTCTATTTCATCCTGTGGAAAACGCTCCTGCAACACCTCGAGGTACTCATCGAAGGTCTGCGTACCATAGACATCCGTATCGCGTCTACCCTGCAAATTCAGGTTAGGGCCGTTGAGTATAAGTATCTTCATAGTCGTATGAGTTATTCGTAAACTTTTGCCTCGCGATCACCGCGCAAAACGGCCAAACCACTCTCGGCAAGTGCCAACATCTCATCCTCACCCGGATAGATTGCCACCTTCGAGATAAAACTGATGCGATTCGCGATATTGCCGGTAATAACCTCGCTATGAGCAAGTCCGCCCGTGAGGATTACGGCATCAACAGCACCCTCGAGAGCCGCCGCCATAGCACCGATATTTTTGGCGATGGTGTAGCACATAGCATCGAGAACGAGTGCCGCCTCCTTGTCGCCGGCCGCCGCACGCTCTCTCACCTCAATCATCGAGTTGGTGCCAAGCAGATCTACCACGCCACCCTTGCCGCAGAGCATCTTCTTAACCTCGGCCTTGGTGTACTCACCCGAGAAACAGAGCTCAACCAGCGAGCCTGCGGGCAGTGAGCCTGCACGCTCGGGAGCAATAGGACCCTCACCATCGAGCGCATTATTGACATCAATGACACAACCCTTGCGGTGCGCTCCCACCGAGACACCACCGCCCATATGTGCAACCACAAGATTCAACTCCTCATAAGGTCTACCCACCTCGGCAGCATAACGGCGTGCCACAGCCTTCTGATTCAGCGCGTGGAACACCGACAATCGCGGCAGAGCCTTCACTCCGCTCACACGAGCCGCAGGCTGAAGTTCATCCACCGTGGGAGGGTCTACGATGTAGGCCTTAACTCCCGCCTTGCCGGCGATAGCATCCGCCAGCGGTGCTCCCAGATTCGAAGCGTGTTCCATACGGGTCGTGCGCAGCTCCTCGATAAGAGCCGGCGATACCTCATACGTACCACCCATAACGGGCTTGGTTAGGCCTCCGCGACCCACCACCGCCGAGAGTTCCGTCAGGCTCTCGCCACGCGCCTCCATAGCATCGAGAATAAGCCCCAGACGCCACTCAAACTGCTCGGCAATACGGCCAAACTTAGCTATCTCCTCCGCGGGGTGACGCAGGGTCTGGCTCCACACCTCACCCTGCTCATCATAGAGGGCAATTTTGGTCGAAGTAGAGCCCGGATTTATAGTTAAAACTTTGTAGCTCATAGTGTTGTATTTTTATCGGAAAAGGGCTGACCGGACTATTATCCGATCAGCCTATGCCTTATATTTCGTAGTGTCCGAAACTATTTCGCTGCCAGGCAAGCCAACGCAATCGAATACTTCTTGGTCAGGGCCGAGTCACCGCGCGAAGTGAGCACACAGGGAACCTTTGCACCCTTAACAATCGCTGCCAGCTCGCCACCGCCGATGTGCGACACCGACTTGAAGAATACGTTACCCGACTCGATGTTGGGGAAGAGCAGACAGTCTGCATCACCCGCAACAGATGAACCCTTAACCTTCTTGTGCTCGGCAACCTCCTTGTAGAGAGCAACATCCAACGAGAGAGGTCCATCCACAGTAACCTTACCCAACTGACCACGGTCACCCATCTTAGCAAGGATTGCACCCTCAAGGTTCGAAGGAACGGTGGGCAACACCTGCTCCGTAGCCGAAATGCAGGCAATCTTCGGGCAGTCGATACCGAGCAGATTAGCCGTCTCGGCCAGGAACTTGATCTGCGACTGCTTCTGCTTGAAGTCGGGAGCGGGGATGATGGCCACATCCGAGATGGTGAGCAGCTTGTGATAGCCCGGCAACTCGACAATCGAAACGTGGGTCAGGATACCCTTCGGGGGCACCAGACCAATCTCCTTATTGAGGATTCCGCGCATATACTTGTCGGTCGAAACCAGACCCTTCATCAGCACGTCTGCATCGCCCGCAGCAACCGAAGCTACCGCCAGACGGACACAATTAACATCGCTCTTCTCGTCAATAATGCGGAATACGTTTACATCAATACCAAGCTCGGCGCAAGTCTTCTCGATCTCGGTCTTATCGCCATAGAGTGTAGGATCGACCAATCCCTCCTTATATGCATCGTACACAGCCTCAATGGTGTGCGAATCCTGTCCGTATGCCACTGCGAGGCGTTTGCGACCCTTCGCGAGTGCCGCCTCCACTACCTGATTAAGTTTTGTAATCATCTTTTCGTATATATTAAAGTCGTTACTATTTTACAAGATTATAGGTGTCGGTAGCAATCACCAACTCTTCATTGGTTGCAATCACAGCAACCTTAACCTTCGACTCGGGGGTCGAAAGCATAACATTCACACCACGAGTACGGAGATTGACCTCCTCGTCATACTGCAGACCGATGAAGTCCATATTCTGACACACGTAACGGCGCAAATCTGCCGAATTCTCGCCCACACCACCGGTGAAGACAATCAGATCGACACCTCCCATCGAGGCTGCGTACTCACCAACAAACTTCTTGATTCGCAGGTAGTAAGCATCGCGAGCAAGGATAGCCTTCTGGTTGCCGGCATCGTATGCGTTGTCAATATCGCGCATATCGCTCGACAGACCGGTCATACCCAGCACACCCGACTTCTTGTTCATCATCGCATCGAGTTCTGCATAGCTCATACCCTCCTTTGCACCGATATAGGTCACTGCGCTGGCATCGACACAACCGCAACGGGTACCCATAATCAGACCATCCAGCGGCGAGAAACCCATCGAGGTATCATACGACTTACCATTCAGTACCGCAGTCACCGAGCCACCATTACCGATGTGACAGGTGATAATCTTCGAGTTGTTGATATCCAGGCCGGCCAACTTAGCACCCTCGCGAGCAACGAACTTGTGGCTGGTGCCGTGGAAACCATACTTACGAACGCGATACTTCTCGTAGTATTCGTAAGGAAGCGCATACATATAGTTGATGGCGGGAATCGACTGGTGGAACGAGGTGTCGAACACCGTAACCTGCGGCACACTCGGCAGCACCTTCTCAATCGAGAGGACACCCTCGAGGTTTGCGGGGTTATGGAGCGGAGCGATAGCGAAGAGTGAACGAATCTTCTCCTTAACCTCATCGTTCACAACACAGCTCTCGGGGAAGAACTCTCCACCGTGAGCCACGCGGTGACCCACCGCCTTGACCTCATCGAGCGAAGCGATAACGCCGTGCTCGGCGTGGGTAAGAGCATCGAGCACCAGGCGAATACCGGTCGTGTGATCGGGGATAGCCTGCTCGAGTGTGAAGGGGGTTTTGCCCGAAGGCTTGTGGGTCAGACTACCCTCGGGCAGACCGATACGATCTACAAGACCTTTAGCCAAAAGAGTGTTGCCGTTATCGTCAATGTCGATAACCTGATACTTGATCGAAGAACTTCCGCAGTTCAATACAAGAATTACCATAGTTTCTGTTTTTATGTTATTACTTTCTGTTTAACTCAACACTATCGAGGCGCGACAAAACACCACAGGTTCACCTCGCGCCAAATTTCTTACAAAGGTAAGAAAATTTATCCAAAGCTACGAATCTTTTCGTGCTTTATTTATCCAAAACGGTTTTTTTATCCTATTTTCGAAATCGGTAGCCCATACCCTTGACCGTAACGATGTGATCATTGCCGATTTTGCGGCGCAATCGGCGAATATGAACATCGATTGTGCGGTCGCCAACAACCACCTCCGCACCCCAGATGCGGCTATAAATCTCCTCGCGAGAGAAGAGTCTTTCGGGCTCGGAACAGAGCAGGTCGAGCAGGGCAAACTCCTTGCGCGGAAGTACCATCTCCACCCCGTTGCAGACCACCGAATGACGCTCTCGACAAAGCTCGATTTCGCCAGCCTCGGCACACCTCTCCTCAGACCTCTCGACACGCCTCATTATAGCGTTCACTCGGCTCTTTAACAGATTCATTCTGATTGGTTTGGCGATATAATCATCTGCTCCGGCATCAAAGCCTGTAAGCTGATTTTCCTCCTCGCCCAGAGCCGACAAAAAGACGATGCGCGTATCGGCTAAAAGAGGCATCTGAC
>JBGUTM010000150.1:0-2483 GCA_045133075.1 Alistipes sp.
ACCACGGAGCAGTAACGACTCCACGGCTGCGCAGGTATGACTCCGACATATTGTGTGATACGGAGGTCATATCCGAATAGTTGGTAGACATAAAGTTCGAGCCGGCGATATCGTAGGTTGCATCGTAGAGAGTGCGCTCAAAACCTGTCACCGATGTCGGTGCAGCCGTATTTGCCGCTGTCGGGGTGTAACCACGCTTATTATTGTTGTTACCGCCCATAATATCTCCACCCCATACCATCAGGTCGAAATGCTCCTCATAAATTGTTGTTGGATTGTAAGTAATGGCCGGAGTTACCAAAATCGCATTACGCTCGATATTACGCGGAGTCTGCGACTCGAGGGTCATACTGCGGTGTTTGGTGTCGCTAATGCGTATGTTAAGACCCGATGCGTACTCGCGTGCCGGCATAACGATATAGAAAACCGTACCCGACTCCGAGAGCTGCACACCCTTACCCGAGGCATCAAGACAGTTCAGCACAACACCTTTGCGACATACGCGCGAATTGTAGAGTTTGAATATCTTGTTTGTCTTGTCGATTTGGAAGTCACCCGAGACATTCTCGCCTGCGCGATCCTCGACATAGATACTCTCCACCTCTGCCGTACCCTTAATTGTGAGCATCAACACACCGCACAACGAGCTGAAACTCAATTTAGGCTCCTTGCTTGTGTCGGTGAGGGTTACATTTGCATAGAGAGGATTGGCATCGGGACCAAACGACCCCTCCGAGTAGAACTGCATTGGGTTCTGACGGAAGAACTTGATAAGTCCCGAAGAGTAGTTGTTTCCCGGATAAACAGCCTCATATACGCCATCCGAAGCCACGGCAACATCAATCACCGGCTGGCCATCAACCATCTTGACATTGTAGTTGGTCTTATTGACGTTAATGCAGTCACCCTCGTTCCACGAGATGGCCATACCCGAGAGCTCGGTTCGCGTATCCTCCGTATCGAGAGTAAAGCGGATAGTTTCGCCCTCGATCTCCGAGCCGTTTGAGCCCGAGGCGGGGCTATTCAACAAGTCGCTGGTCGAATCCTCGGTACAACCTACCGCAAACAACGCAGCCGACAAAAGCAGTGTGTAATATATCTTTTTCATAATTTTCAGATGTTTTTAGGTTTGCTTATTAGGTTTACCACTCGTTTCCGTCCACGATTTGATCCATATCCTCAATGGGGAGTTTTGAATCATCCTCCTCATCTGCCGCCGAATCCTTCACGCAGCGTACAGCCAGAGCCATCGAGATTGAAGTCTCCTCGATTTTATTTTGGTCGGTGATAGAGTAATTGGTTCCATTGCTTGTATGAGTACCAGCACCTACATCGGTGTAGCCATCCTTAACAACCACCGAAGCACTCTGCGAATCATCGGCTGCGAAGGTGATAGCCGTAACCTTGTTATTGTTAGATGCACCCCACCAGCCAATGGTACACATATCGGCATAAGCACCATAGAATACTCGCGCACCCGAGGTAGGTATCCACACGAGCGAACCATCTGCAGCAGTAGCATAAACTGCACCGGTATATGTGGTCTGTCCCGAAGGGATAAAACCCTCGCCCTGAACTGTTCCTGCAGGATTGCGGTGACGCCACTTAAGACCGAGAGTCGCAAAGTCTGCAATAGCCTTGCTTCCATCGGCAATGCGGTAGCCGTGCGGGCAGACATCGAATATCATTGTCTTCTGCGAACCGTAATTCCACGGTGACGATGCCGAAGCAAAGTCGAAACTGCCACTAAACAAATCGTTACACCAATACTTCTTCGGAGCGCAATCCTCTGCATAATCGTTGATTGTTTCTCCTGATGCCTTGGGTATATTCGATGCAGCCGTACCATAGATTTTCATCGGGTTATGCAGGGCTGTTGCCATATCGATATTTTTGGTGTTGTTCTGATACCACCAACGATTAGTCCAGGTACCTGATATCAAAGTTGAACTCTTGTCGGTATAGATCGAGCCAAGAATGCTCGAGCTTGGGCAGTTGTAAACAGGAGTGTCTCCGTATAACGCGCTAGCACTACTTCCACTATTTGATCCACTTGTCTCACAGCCCTCATCTCCAAAGACTACCGTATAGTGCTCGCGTGCATAGCATCCATCATTGCGCAGGTGTGCCAGACCACCCGAGGGGAACGGTGTGGGACGTCCCCACTGGTAGAGCAAACCCGCAGTCGGATATACTCCGTTGGCATTATCCCATTCGCGGTGCATATGGTTCCATCCATCCGCAGCATCTGTCGGCACAACCCACGCACCGACATTACGGTCGAGATAGGTATTCGAGCCAATCTTCTGCTCCTTTGGCGTGTCGGTAGCCCAGATGTGCCAATTCCACTGTGCTACTCCATCGCTACCCACAAGAGTTATCATTGCATTACCCTTGGCTCCATTGTAATAGAACTTTACTTGATTCTTCTGTCCATCATACGATACCTCTGAAATCATTCCCGCAGTCGATTCCCAAGCCGT
>JBGUTM010000151.1:0-9365 GCA_045133075.1 Alistipes sp.
CACCACGATATCATCATCGCCCACAGGTTTGTCCTGTAATTTGTGGCACCACTTGTTGTAGGCTTCGATGGTGACAGTCTGTGGCATCTTGACAAAGATGTAGTCTTGCTCCTGACGATACTCAACATTTGGTTGTCGCAATAATATGGGGAGTACTTTGGCGTCAATCATCGTGTAGGGCATCTGTACCGAGTGGGAGAAGTCCCTGAAGTTGTTGTGCCAGTGGTTAGACTTTACGAACAATCGTAACTGGAATGCCGAAAGACCATAGGCAATCCAGGAGTCCAAACTCGAATCGCGATAAAGATGAATCTGTGAGCCATCATTACCACTCTCATTTTGTGAAATAATCTCTGCTTGGGTCATATTGGAAGATATTTTTGGTCTATTGTATTTTTCGCTTTTTGCAGTCTTACACTTTTACATTTCAAGATGTCGTTTGCTCAACTTACCCTCTTCAACTTTCCCATTTTTTGCTCCATTGTCGGCTACTCTTTTATCACCTCGATCAGGCCATCGGAGATCTCGGTCAGGGCCACTGAGGCAAGACCCTCGAGCGTCACCACAACTCTCTTCGTGCGGATGCCCTTAACCTTTACAAAGTGCCCCTCAAGCCCGTCAAAGCTGCCTCCCACAATCCTTACGCGGGTTCCGCGCTCGAGGTTTGCCTCGCTCGGCAGCAGGTAGCGTAACTGCTCGTTGTCACTCTGACACACCGCCATAAATTGAGCCATCTGCGCATCGGGAACCACAATCGGTACGTTTCTGCCCTTTTCGGGTCTTGTGCGGTACTGAAGGTAGCGAACTCCCTGCTTAACCTCCTGGATGCGCTCCTTTGTTGTGTGTGCAAAGATGAGGTTGTGGATTGCCGGCACCAACTTGCGACTCTTTGCCCCCAGACGACTCTCGACTATGCGGTAGCACATCGGCACGAAACACTCGATATTTTTACTCTCTAACAATGCTTTTGCCCTCATTTCATTGCAATAAGGGGCACTCATCGCATACCATACAGGGGTCGAATCGCTTTGTTGGAGGGTGGGTGTCATCGCTTCTTAGGGTCCGATTTGGGGTTAAACCGTTCTCGTATGGACATTCTCTTGGCTCCTTGATACGTATGCAATACGCTATGTGTCAAGATGTTAAAACGTGTAAATGTGTAAATTTTGCTCTACTTACACCTCTCGCGTGTATTATGCACGAGCACGAGGTGTAAGTAGACGCTCCACAAAAGTAGAAAAAATTTGCTTAAAAACCAAATAATTCGGGCTTTTTTGAAGATTTACCCCCCCCCCTCGAAAAAGTGGCTGATTGTCAGAGGGTTAGCTTTTGATTGAGAATTGGGGATTGATAATTGCCTTGTAACGAGCTGTTGGGTAGGAGTAGGGGGGGGGTAAGTGAGTTAGTTAGTTAGTTAGGGAGGGAGTTTAGGGAATTTAAGGAACGGCTTTGGGGCGTAACCTCTAATCTCTCTAATTTCCCTAACCTCCCTAACCTCCCAACCGAGCCACACTCAAAAAAAAATTGAATTTTGAATTTTGAATTTTGAATTATTTCGTATTTTTGCCCAAAAGAACGAAATGTATGAAGGCTCGAAACATTACGATACTTGTGTTGGTGCTGTTGCTGGCAGACCAGATACTCAAAATTTGGATTAAGACCCATCTGCGTATAGGTGAGGCCATTACGGTCTTTCACGACTGGTTTCAGCTGCGCTTCATCGAGAATAATGGAGCTGCCTTTGGTATGCACATTGCCTCGGACGGAGGTCTGGATTGGGGTAAGTTGGGTTTGAGCCTTTTCCGTGTGGTTATGGTGGTGGCGTTGTGCTACCTTATCCACCAGATCAATGCTCGCAAGAGCACACCTAAGGGCGTTATTGTGGGTTTGGTGATGATTCTGGCAGGAGCCATAGGCAACATTATCGACAGCGCTCTCTATGGACTTATCTTCTCGGCCTCGACCCCGATGACGGTGGCTCACTTTGGCGACAGCTATGCGGGATTTATGATGGGTAAGGTTGTGGATATGTTCTACTTTCCTCTTTTCCAGTGGAATAGTGTGCCCGATTTCCTGCGTTTTCTGGTCGATGGCGACAACTATTTCTTTGGTGCGATCTTCAATCTGGCCGACTCCTATATCACGGTGGCGGTGGTCTATATGTTGATTTTTCATTGGAAGTTCTTCTCGCAGGAGGTTGATAAACCGAGCGAGGATGAGGCGAAGAAGAGGTAGCCCGTGGGCATTATATAGCGATGGGGGCGGGTATAACGAATGGTTGGAGAGTGTCTAAGGGATGACTAAAAACAATTCAGAATGACTAAAATATAAAATTGGGTATGAAAAAATTATTTTTTATCACGATGTTGTCGGTTGTGGCCCTGATTTTTGCGGGTTGTAACGACAATAAGGGTGGCTCAGAGAAGAAAGTTCTGCGTCACGAGTTTGATGCACCTGCATTTGCAATTAACCTCGGCGAGGACTTCGAAGAGTACCGCACGGCCAACGCAGACTACATTATCGAGTCGAAGTCTACGGCCGATAAGTTTGTTATGGGGGGCTATCTTGATACCTCCAAGGATAAGATTCTTCTCAACATCACCGTCAAGAAGAGCCGTTATGGCACGGTAGAGGATATCGTGGCTACGCCCGAGAATAAGAAGAATAGCGAGAAGCTAATGCGCTACTATCTCGACAGCTTCGATGCCGAGGGCTTGGGTCAGTGGCAGGGTGCCAACTGGAAGACCATTGGTGCCGGAGGCTCGGTGTCGGCGGGTGTACATCAGACTGTCGAGCAGGCGGTAATGCAGCTTGGTATGGGGTTGTCGGGTTTGACCATAGATGCTATCTTCTCGATTGTGAGTGGTCGCACGTATGCCGTGGTTACCATCGAGAATGAGGCCTTCAAGTTGTCGCTTGTTGATAGTTTCTACCGTCTTGATTTCGATATTCTGCCCTCGTTGCTCGGTTCTAACTGGGCGCAGTTGCAGGCGGACAACCGCTTCATCGCGCACAAGTTGGGTTTTGGAACGCTGAACTATGTGTGGTTCTACTACGCGCTGGATCTACACGACAACGTATTCAATATGTCGGCCTATGCCGATGATCAGAAGCTGCTGATTAAGACCATCCGCCTGACAATGCCCGAGGATACGATTAACGAGCACGTAGCCTCGTGGAGGGAGTATGCCGCAGGCGATAGCACCCTCTCGCTGGGCGAGTTCCGCAAGGCTTACCTGGCTGATAGTTCGGGTGCGGAGGTTGAGTCTTTAGCATCGCAGGCTGCTGCCATCGAGTATGTCGAGACACACGGTCGCCCCACGGCTTTCGATAACGATGTGGTGCTCGAGTATGACAAGAACGGAAAGACCATCCTCATTACGCTTGACGCACAGTTTGTGACTATCGATATATATTAACAGCGAGGTATATAAACACCTAAAGAAACAGGCTCCTGATTCAGGAGCCTGTTTCTATTTTCGTACCTTGAAGATTAGTTTGCGGACGTGTCCCTGGCCGAGCATAGGGGCGTGTGCATCCTCGGGCAGCAGGATGGTGAACTCACCCTCGCGTACCGAGTAGAATGTCTGTGGAGTGTCGAGGAAGAATTGAATGTCGCGCTCGCGGTCGAACGCCTCGCGAGGCATCTTGAGTGCACTGCGGGGGCTCCAGCCGAACTCCTCCACGCCTCCGAAGAGTACCTGGATGTCGATATACTCGTTGTGTACTTCGAGGGCAGCCTGCTCTCGCGGGCGGAGCTCCAGCTCCGAGACGTTTACGAAGATGTCATCACCATCAATCGAGTGACGGCCCACCTCCAATGAGGCGATGTCTGCTGTGTCGAGCCACTCGAAGGCCTTGCGCAGACGGGGCGAAAGAGCGTAATAGAACTCTCGGTTTTTCAGTGTGTCGAGAATCATATTTTTTATTTTTGACGCTATGGCTAATAGCTTTTTTTAATTCGCAATTTATTAAATATACGCCGTAGATACCTAAATTCTCAATTCTCAATTCTCAGTTCTCAATTGTCAATATAGCTAAAGGCTAATGTCTAAAGGCTTTTAAGTATCACCCTTGCCTCCACGGGGTAGTGGTCAGAGATATCAACGGGTAACACCTCGTAGGAGAGTGTGCGGAACTGCTCCGAGACCAGAATGTAGTCTATGCGTAGCAGGCCGAAAAAGCCGTTGAAGGTGTGTGCATAGCCGTTGCCCTTCTCGCTGAAGGTGTCCTTCAGGCCGCTTGACGTGGTGCGGTAGGTATACGATAGCGGTACATCGTTGAAGTCACCACAGATGATTGACGGGTAGGGGCAATGCTCCATATCGTGACGTAGGGCATCGACCTGATGTGCGCGCATACAGCTGTTTTCATATAGTCGTTGTGCCATACCCTTGAACTTCGACACGCGACCCGAGTCGGCAGCATTGAGGAAGTGGCGGTTGCTGATGTAGTTGCGCTCCTCGGTGTTTATCGAGGTCGATTGCAGGTGGAGGTTGTATACGCGCACGGTATCTTCGCCCAACTTCAGGTCGGCCCACTGCCCCTTGGCCGTACCGCAGAAGCCACTCAGCGAGTCCGAGCGTATGATGCGCAACTTCGAGAAGCAGACAATGCCATCCTCATATACGGAGCGTATCTGCGTGTGATTATATTTCGACAGGGCTTCGAAGAGTTTATCGTGCTCCACACCCTTGGTGGGGAACTCCTGGAAGCAGATTATGTCGGGATTGCGGCTTTTGATGAGCGAGATTATGGTGTCGGCGTGGGATATAGTCCAATCCTCACTGAGAAATCCGCGCACGTTGTAGGTGAGCACCTTTACGTTTCCTCTTTCGTAGCGCGGAGTGCCATACTCCTTACCAATCTGCATCTTGTAGTAGAGCGAGATGTATGGCCAGCCCAGTGCTACAAAGGCAGCTACAAAGAGGAACATACGCCATCTCCAGCGAACAATCCAGTAGAGGGCCGTGCCGAGTGCGAACAGGTATACTATGGGTGCGACCAATCCTGCCAGCGAGAAGTACCACAGCTTGTCGGGTTCGAAAAAACGGCCGATGAAGATTATAAGGATGGCTATTGCCACCACCACCGAGACGAACATCATCACGGCATCGAGCATCAGAGCCCACAGCGAGGGGTGCTCCTTCTTCGAGGAGCCTCCCGAGCGCGAACGGCGACCTCGGCCTTTGTCGCTTATCTGACTGCTATAATACTCTGCCATAATGTTGATGATTGTGTATTGGTAGGGGTTTAATACCAGATTTTACCCTGTTTTTTCCACCAGATGAGTAGTAGCCAACCCCAGAGCATACCTCCGATGTGTGCAAAGTGAGCCACGCCGAGGTCGTAGCCTGTAGCTCCGAAGAAGAGCTCGATGGCTGCGTATCCCATAACAAACCACTTGGCCTTGATGGGGAATGGTATGGGGAATACCAACATCTGCGCATTGGGGTACATCACGCCGAAGGCCAGCAGCAGACCCATCACTGCACCCGAGGCACCGATAAGCACGATTCCCGTATCGCCGGTGAGCCACGCCACACCCATCTGGATTACTGCAGCACCCACTCCACAGACCATATAGTAGGTCAGGAATCTCTGCGGGCCGAGCCTGTCTTCCAATGTGCGACCAAACATCCACAGGGCGAACATATTGAAGAATAGGTGGCTGACGCCTCCGTGCAGGAACATATAAGTAATGTACTGCCACGAGTGAAATCGCGGCGAGGTAAACCAGTAGAGTTGGCAGTATTTGGCAGCCAACTGCTCCGCCGAGGGGATGAGCGCGATGGCCAGGTATATCAGAACATTGATAATAATCAGGTTCTTGACAATGGGTGGTGTTCGGAAGTATGGATTCATCTCTTATTTTATCCTAATTTATTGCGTAACTCCTCGGGCGAAATCTCTGCCATTATGGTCTTGCCTGAGGGGGTGAAACTGCGGTTTTGACACTCCGCAAACCGCGAGAGTAGGTCGGTGACCTCCTCCAGCGTAGGTTTTGACGGCATACGGCGTGCCACACTTTGCGCCATTGTTGCGGCGAGCATCTCGCGGCGAGCATCGAGTGCCGATGTAGGGGTGTCGAGTAGCTTGAGCAGGTCGTAGATAAGCATATCGGACTGTGAGGGGTCGATATCGGCGGGTGTACCGTTGAGCTCGATTGCGCCATCGCCACAAAAGGCGATGTCGAATCCCAGCGATGCAAACTCCACCTCACTATCCTCGAGCAGGGCATACTCCTCGAGTGAGAGTGTGAGCTGCTGCGGGAAGAGCAGCTGCTGGCTCACTGCCGAGCAGTTTTTAAGACGTTGCAAGTAGCTCTCATATGTTATCTGCTCCTGCACACGGCGCAGCTCTATGGCCACCAGACGACCTCCGTAGAGGGCTGTAGCCATATAGTTGCCTATGGGGCAGATGTTCTCGAATGTGTAATAATCAAAACTTGTACCCTCGGTCGGATTAGGAACTACATCTTTTAATTCGGTCGAAGGAACAAAATCAAACCCCGAAAGGGCTCCATTTATCTGCGAGGGGAGTTCTGTCGGCTCGCCGAGACTCTCCACAAAGCCAAACTCTGTGTTGTGGTGCGGTGCGGCGGCCAATCCCGAGGGGATGTAGTCCGAGTGACCACCCGAATAACTCTCGGTATAGCCACTCATATAGCCACGGTCGTATTCCTCCTCCGAACTCTTCGAGTGAGAACTGCGGCCCCTATAAGAGCCTCCATTTGAACCCCCACCCACACTTGACTCTTCGCCCTCCTCGGTGATGTAACCCTCGCGGAAGGGGTTGTAGCCACTGATGCTTGCCGCCCTGGGCTCGGCGTAGATGACACCCTGCTGCGAGATGGGAATCTCGATGCCCGACTCATCATCGAAGTCGAGCAGAGGCACAGCTCCCGTCTTGGCTAACGTCTCGCGCACGGCAGCGTTGAGTATCTGCCATACGCTCTCCGAGTCGGCGAACTTGACCTCGGTCTTGCGCGGAGATACGTTTACATCCACGCGGTCGGGGTCTATATCTATAAATATAAAGAACGATGGGAAGGTACCTTCGGGTATTAACTTTTCGTAGGCTTTGAGTATGGCTTTGTTCAGGTACTGCGACTTGAAGAAACGACCATTGACAAAGAGATACTGCTCGGTGTTGCGCTTCTTGGCTACGGCAGGACGGCCGATGTAGCCTCTCAAACGAACTATCGAGGTGTCGGCATCAATCTCGAGCAGGTTATTCTTGATGCTCTTGCCGATGACATCCACGATACGTCCGGCCAGTGAGGCACGTCCCAGACGATATATGGGTGCATCGTTGGCGTAGAGTTCAAACTCCACCTCGGGATTGCAGAGGGCGACCCTCTGAAACTCCGCCTTGATACGTGCGGCGTGCTTCGAGGGTTCCTGCGTGAACTTGCGGCGTGCGGGCACGTTGTAGAAGAGATTACGCACCAAAAACTGTGAACCTCTATCGGTCATTATAGGCTTCTGCGAGCGGAATACGCCGCCCTCAATCACAACCTCGGTGCCCATATCCTCGTCAGCCTGACGTGTGCGCAACTCGACCTGTGAGATGGCAGCAATCGAGGGTAGAGCCTCGCCGCGGAATCCGAAGGTACGCAGTGCGTAGATGTCGTCAAGGGTCGCTATTTTGCTTGTGGCGTGTCGGTCGAAAGCCATACGCGCATCCATGGGTGACATACCGCATCCGTTGTCGATAATCTGGATAAGCTCCAGACCACCGCCTCGGTAGTTCACCTTGACGCACGTGGCACCCGCATCGAGCGAGTTCTCCATCATCTCCTTGATGACCGATGAGGGCTCCTCGACAACCTCGCCTGCGGCAATCTGGTTGGCTACAATCTCGGGTAGCAGTTTTATCTTGTCAGACATATTTTTTTCTTTTACGCTATGGTCAATGGCTACTCCTGATAGTCGTTCGGCACAATAACGATTGGTGCATAGGGGTCAAACTCCGCCTCCTCGGCCTTGGTCGAAGAGTTGTTGCCTGCCGCCTGCTCGGTTGCAGTCTGCTTGGCTCCGTTCATCAACGCCACAACGCGCGGAACGAGCAGATATGCCGCCAGCAGGACAAATACCGCTACCAACGCCAGGGTCATTATTGGGCTACGTCTGCCACCTCTCTCTCCGGCCTCGACACTCTTACGCTCCAGACGCATAGCCTTGCGGCGGCGTAGGTAGTCGCCGGGTTTATACTCGCCCTGCGCTACCGCATCCTCAATCTCACCCCCTCGCTCACCGCGCAACTCGCGGCGGCGTTGCTCACGAGCCTCCTTTACGGGGTCGTAGTAACGGGGTGTGTAGTTGAAGCGGTTGGGGTGCTTCTTTACGGGTGTGAAGAGTCCCATAACAATCCTCTGTCTAAGGGTTAAACGCTATCTTAATCTATCTGAAAAAGTTCTTCATTCGCTCGAAGATATTTTGGTCTTCGACCTTGGCAGCCTGCTTGAACGAGGGCATCTCGGCCAACTTCTCGACCACCTTGCGCTCCTCCTTCGAGAGGGATGAGGGGATGGTGATATCGACCACCACCAGAATATCGCCTCGGCCATATCCGTTCACCGAGGGGAGTCCCTTGCCACGCAGACGCAACACCTTGCCGGCGTGTGTTCCGGGAGCAATCTTAATCTTGGCCTTACCCTCAATGGTCGGCACCTCGACCTCTCCGCCGAGCAAGGCAGTGGTGACGGTGATGTTGAGGTTGTGAATCAGGTCATCGCCATCGCGTACCAGCTGCGGGTCGCGCTCCTCCTCGATGACCACCAGCAGGTCGCCATTCACGCCACCGTGACGGGCAGCATTACCCTTACCCGATACAGTCAGGGCCATACCTTCGCCTACGCCGGCCGGGATCTTAATCTCGACCACCTCGCTACCGCGCACGGAACCCTCACCGTGACACTCCGAGCAGGGGGTGTTTATGACCTTGCCCTCGCCGCCACAGGTGGGACATACTCCCTGGGTCTGCATACGACCAAAGAAGGTGTTCTCCACGCGGGTAACATATCCCGAGCCACCGCAGGTTGCACAGGTCGAATAACCATTTGCACCCTCGGCTCCCGAGCCACCACACTTCGTGCAGGAGATGTTTTTGTTAATCTTGAGTTTCTTAGTGGTGCCGTTGGCAATCTCCGCAAGGGTCAGTTTGACCTTCACACGGATATCGCTGCCGCGGTTTACTCTCTGGCCGCCACGGCCACCGCCAAAGCCACCTCCAAATCCTCCGAAGTGACCACCGAAGATGTCGCCAAACTGCGAGAAGATATCCTCCATCGAGAATCCTCCGCCACCGAAACCTCCACCGAAGCCGCCACCGGCAGCTCCATTCATACCTGCGTGGCCGAA
>JBGUTM010000152.1:0-1038 GCA_045133075.1 Alistipes sp.
TCCACCTTGTTTTTGGTCTCTGCTCCCGAGGCCGTTGTGTTGCCCGTAACCTTATGCGACTTCTTCGATATCTGGGTCGCATTTACCGTCTGATACTGCTTGCTGCCCGGTGTGGCAGGGTCGTATTCAGGATTCAGGCGAATTGTCACCTCGAAGAACTTTTCGTCCGTGCCCATAGCCTTGCCTGTAACAGCCAAGAACTTCGGGTCGGTCTTTACGACTTTGAGTGATGACTGCGCCACATGCTCGTTGAAGTATATCTTGAATGGCCCTGTCGATTCATCCTCAGGGAACACGGGCTGCGCCTTGCTCGATGAGTATGGTCTGCCGACTGCAATCGAGGGCATAGCACTTTCGTTGTTGGCATCATATTTCAGGAAGCAATAGACCTTATACTTCGACCACTCGGAGAGTATATCAGCCACGGTGAAGTTGTCCGTAACCTTGATTTTACCGATGTGTATATCAAACTTCTTGGTATCTGAGTGAATCTTAAAACCCGTATCTTTGAGGATATTGTACTCACCCTCCAAGACATCATTTACTGTTGTTCCGCTAGCGGGAGTCTCGAAGTGCGGAGCCTTCTTAAGTTTGAGCTTGTATGCCATATTCTCGCACTCTATTTCGAGATTACTCTCGGAGTTGTAGCCCGTGATATAGCCGTCAAACATATTCTTCAAGACCCCGTTGTAGCCCAGTTTTATATTCACACGCTGACCAACCTTGAAGGTCGTGGTATCGACAAGTCGCTGCGTTGTATGCTTCTCGATGATAACACCATCCTCCATAATCTCGGTAGTAAATATAGAGGCATCCTTACCTTCGGTTGTTACCGTGCCGATGATTGTCGAGCGACATACAGAACCTTTCGGAAGGGTTATCTTCGCCGTCCCGATAAGCTTCTTGTATGTCTCGTTTATCTCAATGCTCTGCACCTCGGTAATCTCTATAGCATCCTTAATCTCCATAGGATTTGAGGGGTTTGCATCGCCAATGGTAATCTTACAACAAAGTACATCCATCATAACCACGCAAATT
>JBGUTM010000153.1:0-7834 GCA_045133075.1 Alistipes sp.
CTGCTCCCCGTAAGGTTGAGTTCGCTGCCGTTCGCGCAATGACTCCGGGTGAGTTGCAGATTCCTGGTTACATCGAGGGTATCATGGTTGGTGACTACACTTCGAAGAACATCTGCTCGAACGCTCACATTGCACAGTTCAAGTATGATACTACCGACAACGACAAGACCAACTACGTTCAGAGCTTGGACGGCAAGTATGGCTTTATGATTAAGTTCGAGGATTCGGCAGCTAACAATGTGCCTCGTTACTCGAAGGTTAAGATCGCTGTTGCCGGCCTGACTTTGGTTAAGCACGTTAATCCCGACTACTTCATTCTGACCGGTCTTACCGCTGAGAACATTATGGAGGTAGGCGCTCAGGATTCGTTCCGCGTTCTCTCGAAGGAGAAGAAGATCACCGAGCTTACCGATGACGATATCTTCACTGCTGTTGTTATCAAGGATCTCGAGATTATGTGTAAGGATGGTGCTTACACCAACTGGACTGAGGGTTATACCTTCAAAGATGGTGTGATCAACAAGATTGGTACCGGTTCTTCGCCCCGTGTCGATTGCGCTCCGCTTATGTGCTACGACCGCGAGGGTAACCACATCGCAATGTTGACCAACTCGCTGGTACCCTGGCGTCGTGATGGTACTGACGTTGCTTGGGGTACTGTTGTTCAGCAGGGCTCGGGTGACTTCAAGGCTGTTATCGTTCCCGAGGATGAGCATACTGAGCTTAAGTGTGGTGATCTCGGTCGCTATCACATTCGTGCTATGGTTGAGGAGGATATCGCATTCACCAACCCCGCATTCACCACTACTATCGTAGAGTGGAACTGGAATGACTCGGTTAATGACCTTATCCCCGAGGTAGGTGCAGGTACTATCAACAAGTACGGTGCAAGTAACGCAGCTGGTGCTGACTTCAACAACACCTACATCCCGCAGAACAATGACGTTGAGAAGACCGGTAAGGGTGGTGCTCCGCTGAACGGTTCTACTAACCAGAAGGGTCAGACCGTAAACGGTGCTCAGAACTTCCAGAATACTTGGTGGGACTTCACCAACGACGTTGGTAAGTACTTCGACATCGAGTTCTCGACTGCAGGTATCAGCGGTTCGCGCCTGATGCTCGGTATGGTATGGTGGACTGGTGGTCTGGGAGCTGGTAACAACAAGGCTCCGCAGGATTGGCAGCTGCTCTACTCGATCGATGGTGGTACCACTTTCAACCGTATCGCTCAGGATGCTGACATCCAGCTCCGTTCGCAGACTTGGTACACTACTTCACCGATCGATACCTATCCCGGTGGTTATGAGATGATGCGTAATATCCCCGCTGATGCATTTGGTAAGGAGAAGGTTATCCTCCGACTCCAGGCAACCAGCAAGGTTAATGCAATCGATCCTAAGCCGACTGCAGATAACTATGCAACTGCTCTCTGTCAGCGCAAGGGTACCTTGACTTCGGGTGTTACCGCTGCAAACCAGCAGGTTCGTATTGGTACTATTACAGTACGTTACAACTAATAGAGTTTATTTCTCTTGGGTGAGTGGCAGGTAAGCCCTGCCACCACCGAGGAGAAGAAAAAAAATGACTAACATTTAAAACTTACAAATATGAACTATCGTAATTCGATATTCAAGTTTATGGGCATCGCTGCTATGGCTCTGGCTGTAACGTCTTGTACCATAGATGAGGCTCAGGATGTGCCCCTCGTAAAGTTGGGCGCATTGGAGAAGGAGTTCGTTGTAGAGGCTGACGCAAGCACTGTAGAGATCGAAATCTACGCTAATGGTGCATACCGCGTGGAGCGTATCAACGAAACCGAAGATTGGTTGAATCTTACTTGCGGCGAGATTAAGGATGGTATGTCGAAGATTACCGCTGAGGCTACATTCAACGAAGGCTTTAAGCGTAGTGCAGGTCTTGTACTCTGCTCGGAGTTTGATGGCCGCCGTGATACCCTTTATGTAAAGCAGAAGGCTCTTATCGAGGCTAAACTGCAGTTCGAGGATGCTTCGCTCAACGTAGCAGGTGCAGGTGGCGAAACCCTCGCTCCCGTAGTGTCGAATATCCCCTTCGAGGATATAACCGTTGAGATTACATATCCCGATGAGGCTTCGGCTGGTTGGATCGAGTCAATCAACATCGAGGACCTCGAGGGTGAGGAGCGTCAGATTTCGATTGTAACCACTCCTAACGATAGCGAGGAGGCTCCTCGTGCAGCTTCGGTGGATATGTCGTTCACCGATGGTTGGGGTGACACTCAGCAGATCTTCTTCAATCTCTTACAGCGTACCAAGAAGGAGACTTTCGGTGTTGAGATCTCTATGGAGCAGTTCCGTCAGAACTACACTCTCGGTAAGGCTATCAACGAGTATGTGTTGCTCAAGGGTGTGATTGTCAGCAACGGTGCTGGCTTGAACGCTGGTGAGCCCGAGCAGAAGACCTCGTCTTCGATCGACTATACTCCTTCGGAGCGTACTGCATATCTGCAGACTGAGGATGGTCGCCTGGGTATTGCTCTGGTTTGCAAGACCGCAGATGATAACATCTTCGAGCAGTGGGATCGCGTTGAGCTCTTGCTCCACGGCGCTACCGGTAAACTCCTCGAGGACCCCGACCGCTTCGAGTTGCACAATGTAACCAAGATGATGATCACCTCGCGTCAGCCCGGTCAGAAGGTTGCTGAGAAACTTAAGTCGATCAGCGAGCTTACCGATCAGGATATCTACACTTACGTTACTTTGAAGGACGTGCAGTTCCCCGTGCGTAAGGGTTCGCTCTGCCCCGTGAACGAGGGTTATACCATCGGTACCGGTGCGCACCGTCTGGCTAAGTTCCCCTTGCTCGTAGTTGATGCACAGGGTAACAGCATCCGCAACATCACCAACGCTAACTGCCGCTATCGTAGCCAGGGTCGTGTACTGCCCTACGGTACTGGTAAGATGTCGGGTGTAGTTGTTCACGAGCACTTCGCACGTTTCGACTGGCGTGATGGTGCCGACCTCGCTGAGATCGAGGATGATCCGACTCTCGGTAACATCGGTCGCTACTCGATCCGTCACCAGTCTCCCGATGACGTTTGGGGTCAGATGCCGCTGAGCGTTGAGGAGGGTAAGATTGCTCTTCTCTGCGAGTACCGCTACTGGAACCCCGATAAGGAGAATGAGGTTCTTCGTCCTACCTACGGCAAGAACGGTTGGTTGACTCACACTTACCAGCCCAAGTATTGTAACGAGGATCCTACCAAGGATTACTATAAGAATGCTACCTATGGTCAGTATTTCTATGGTAATGGTACTTATGACTACCTCGGCCCGATTGGTAACAGCAAGGATAGACACTTTGGTGCTAACTATGGTAACATGAACGGTTGCGGTATCATCATCGATCCCGCTAAGGAGTCGTGGAACTCGCTGCACAACGACTGGGTAAGCCACAATCCCGATGGCACTCTCGAGTGGTGTGGTCCGTACGCTGCTAACACTACCTATGTAGGTTGCGGTACCTCGGGTCACCCCGACAAGGGCGCTCAGTTCGGTCCTGGTCTTGAGACTGGTCTTACTATCTCGACTACGAGCAAGCAGATCAACTACTCTGGTTCGACTTCGATGCGTGGTAAGGGTAACTCCGATGGTAACTGCTGGATTTCGTGGTCGAGCCACTACTGGTGGGATGATACCACTAACCGTCCTTACGGTTGGTTGATCAACGTGAACACCACTTCGATCAATGCTTCGCAGAATCCTACTATGCAGATTTCGTGTCTGAACAACCAGCAGACTTGGTACTCGCCTCGTTTCTGGAAGGCTGAGTGGTCGCTCAGCGACTCGCAGCAGCCCGAGAACGACGCTAACTGGAAACTTATCGAGGAGTACACCGTGCCTGATGTATCGGTTTGGGCTAACTCGCTCTTCTCTTCGATCGTAGCCTTCAAGACTATGTCGTTCAAGTTGCCGGCAGAGATCTGCGGTCACGAGAATGTTTACATCCGTCTGGTTCCTCGCAACGATATCTGTTCGGATGGTGCAGACTATGCTAACGCTCGTCTGTCGGAGCACTCTTCGGGTGCTGCTGAGACTCGTAACCACGCGAGCGCACTCTCGTACTTCGCTATCCGTTACACGAAGTAATCTAATTTGATAATCAATAGAGAGGTGGGGTGTATGCCCCACCTCTTTATTCCTTAAAACTGACTAAAGCTATGAAATCTCTGAAAATCACACTCTTGGCTATCGCTACTATGGCTATATCGACCCTCTCGGCACAGAATACTGCCGCACCGATCGATACCAAGGCGTTGGCACAGGTCGAGGCAAAGGCCGATCTAAAACTTATGTCGTTCAATATCCGATACTACAAGCCTGGCGCCGATGGCGACAACGGCTGGATATACCGTAAGGAGGCTGTCGTGAAGATGATTCGCGAGGAGATGCCTGACATTATCGGTCTGCAGGAGCCGCACCGCCCACAGGTGGATTATCTGAAGGTCAATTTCCAGAACGATTATGCAACGCTGGATGCAGGTCGTGACGCTACAACCGACATCGTCAAGAAGCCCGCAGGTGGCGAGCATCTGATGATTATGTATCGCAAGTCGCGCTACGCGCTGCTTAACAGCGGTTTCTTCTGGCTCAGCGAAACTCCCGATGTGCCCTCACACGGCTGGGATGCAAAGTGTCGCCGTGTGACCGTATGGGGTTTGTTCCGCGATAAGAAGACGGGTGACGAGTTCTACTTCTTCGATACCCACTTTGACCACGTTGGCCCCAATGCCCGCCGTCATGAGGCTGTAATGATTTCAGAGAAAATGAAGGAGATTGCCGGCGAAAAGAAGCCTGTGATTGTTTGTGGTGACCTCAATACCACCGTGGATCACGAGGCCCTCACTCCGCTCCACAGCTGGATGAGCGATGCTCGCACGACTGCCCCCGTGAGCGATAAACTCCCCTCGTACAACGATTGGGGCGCAGGTCGCAATCTCTGGATCGACCACATTTTCTACCGCCGATGCAAAATCCTCGGCTACAAAACTATCGTAAACGATAAGGAGCACTATGGAGTGCCATACCTCTCGGATCATAACCCGATTGTTGGATACTTTAAGTTTTAGTTAGGAGAAATTTTTAGAAAAACATAACAGATGAAAAAATTATTTTGGATGTTGGCCTTGTGCTTGGGTGTGTGGGCTCTATGCCCCGCCTGCACGGAGGGCCCAGAGGATGAGGGTGGCAAGACCGAGCAACCCGGTGATGACGGCAAGGATGAAAAGCCCTCGACACCCTCGGAGGATGAAGTTGACTGGTCGAAACTCGACTCGAAAGCTACCGTACGTGGCGTTGTGCGATGCGGCGGCAAAGGTGTTGCAGGTGTGGTGGTGACCGATGGTGTGAATATGACACGCACAAATGCGCAGGGTGCATATACAATGCGAACCTCGTCTGCGACATCGAAATTTGTATATATTTCGGTGCCTTCGGGTTATGAGGTGGGTAACACTCGCGGTTTTATGCCATACTTCTACCGCCGACTGACAAAGGCTACCAGTGTCGATAATGTGCAGCAGTTTGACTTTACCCTCAAAAAGGTAAATCAGGATAAGCATATCCTCATCGTTCTGGCCGATATTCATGTCCGCAACCGTGCAATGATGCAGAAGTCGGATGCTAACACCCACGAGATGTGTAATCCCGTGAAGGAGCTCGACTCGACAACATTCCGCCGCACCTGTCTGGATCATCTGCACGCATATGTCAAGACTCTGCCCGCAGGTGTGAAGGTCTATGGCCTGAACCTCGGCGATGTGAGCAACGAGTCTCACTGGGGTGGAAACTACAAGGGTGACCTCAACAGCTTTGTGACCGTTTGTGAGCGTAGAGGACTCCCGATGCCTATGTATACCGTTATCGGTAACCACGAGCACGATATGAAGGCTGAAAACCTGCTGACGGATGACGATTCGGCAGCCGAGGTGGCCTATATGAGTGCTTTCGGCCCGACATACTACTCGTTCAATATCGGCAAGGTGCACTATGTGATGCTCGACAATGTGAAGTATATCAACAATACCGCTGGCGGCAAGGATCGCGACTATGAGCGAAGAATCACTCAGGATCAGATAGATTGGGCAACAAAGGATGCCAACTATATGGATAAGAATGTTGAGCATATCGTCTTCGGATGGCACTGCCCGAGCTTCCGCCGTACATCGGGATCGGCTGCTGATGAGGTCTCGACAAAGGCTGTGCTCGATCTCTATGCTGCCAAGGGTGTGCCGATGACAATCCTCTCGGGTCACAACCATACGGCAGAGACCGTGACCGTTCCGGGATATGCCAACACGATGGAGTATATCCACCCCTCGGTGAGCGGTGCGTGGTGGTACTTCCCCCTCTGTACGGATGGTGCGCCCGCAACATTTACCCGCTACGACTTCGATGGTGCCAACCTCACATATCGCCGCAGTGTGAACTTCTCGTACACCGGCGAGCAGTACTATCGTGTATACAACAAGGGTCAGACAAACTCGAATGGCAAGAAGGTGTTGCGAGTAAACATCTGGGATTGGCATACCACCTGGAAGTTTGAGGTATATGAGGATAATGTACGCATCCAGGATGCTGTGCTGACACAGACCAAGATGAAGGATCCTCTCTATGTGGAGGTGCACAGCAGAACAGGAAACAACATCACCGGCTCGGCTCACACATTCCTGAACCCCGGAAATACAGACCATATCTTTGATTACCTGCCCAAAAAAGAGAGCGCAACAATCAAGATTAAGGCTATTGACGAGTTCAATACAGAGGTGTTTACACTTACCAGCAAAATAGAGTAGCATCTTTAATTAGACTGCATTATGAAGAAATTGTTATTTGCAGCAGTGTCCCTGTGCAGTTTCCTTATCGCCGGAGCGGCTAACCCCGAGGAGATTCGATATGGAAACTATCCGACACCTCGCCGTGAGATTTTTCTGCCAAAGGTGAATGGATACAATGTCTACAAAGCCGACTTGCACATCCACTCGATATATTCGGATGGTCACGTCACTCCCGATGGACGAGTGACCGAGGCGTGGTATGATGGCCTGGATATCATCGCCATCACAGAGCACCTCGAGAGCCGCAAGCGTGAGCAGGAGTATCTCAACTTCCTGAAGGGATACAACGGCGGTACGCCCAAACAGGCGAAAAACTGGTGGGTATACAAGGTGGGACCCGATGAGGATGGTATCCTCGCCGACCTGAATGTCGCTTCGCAAGCTGCTGTGAAGCAGGCTGCTATCTATAATATGACACTTATCCCTGGTATCGAGATTACCCGTGAGCCCGTGGAGTTTGGTCACTACAACCTCCTCTTCATCAAGGATGCGAACGAGATTTTCGATCGTGATCCGCTGGTAGCTCTGCGCAATGCTCGCAAGCAGGGAGCTCTTATCATTCACAACCATCCGGGCTGGAGCAGGGATACTAATGGTAAGAACGAGTTCCACCAGAAGGCCTATGGCGAGGGGTTGATTGATGGTGTAGAGGTGGCTAACAGCCTCACCTTCTATCCCAATATGGTCGATCGCTGTCTGGATGAGAAACTCTTTATGGCTGCCAGCACCGATGTGCACGGCACCACGCAAGACTACTATGGAGCTAAAGGTCTGCGCCGTAATATGACTCTGATTTTGGCTAAAGATAAGAGTCTCGAGTCGGTGCGTGAGGCATTGGAGGCTCGCCGCACGATGGGCTACTGCGCAGGTCAAATTGCTGGTGATGAGGCCCTGCTTAAGGCCCTCTTCGAAGGCTCGGTGAAGTTCGAATTGATGGGTGTAGACAAGAAAAAGAAACAA